>JBAQEX010000028.1:0-26124 GCA_049286965.1 Microgenomates group bacterium
ATACATCACTTATCACCGTACTGACTCTTTTAACCTGGCAGATGAAGCGGTAGCAATGGCGCGGAATTACGTGACTAAGACTTACGGCGAACAATATCTGCCAAGTGAAAAAAGAGTGTATAAAACCAAATCGGCGAGCGCGCAGGAAGCTCATGAGGCGATCCGTCCGACCGATGTATCTAGAGTGGGAGCGGACCTGACTGCAGCGGGGATGACTAGTCGTCACCAAAAACTATATGATCTGATCCGCGCCAGATTCCTCCAGTGTCAGATGGCAGATGCTAGATTTGATAAAACCAGTATTTTGGTGGAAGCGGGAACGTACTTACTGAAAGCAGATGGGAAGAGGATGATATTTGATGGTTATCTAAAACTTGGTAAAACAGCTGATGATGTATTTTTGCCAGAACTAACATCGGGTGATGCGCTTTCACTAATTAAAGTGGATCCTACACAGAAATTTACCAACCCACCAGGACGCTATAGTGAGGCAGGTCTGATCAAAGAGCTCGAGAAACGGGGGATAGGTCGCCCCAGTACGTATGCGGCAATTATCTCGACCATCCAAGATAGGGGATACGTGGTGAAGGAAGAAAAATCGTTTCACCCGACCGCCATTGGAGAAGCCGTCGTTGACTTCCTTGTGACCAATTTTGGCAATGTATTTGCCTACGAATTTACCGCCAAGATGGAAAAGGATCTTGATCTCATCGCTGACGGGAAAAAACAATGGGTACCAACAGTAAGAGAATTTTGGGACCCGCTAGCTGAACAAGTAAAGAAAGTGGAGGAGACGGGAGAGCGGGTCAAAGTAAAGGTGCAGTCTACGGGAGAGAAGTGTCCAGACTGTCCTGACGGGGAGATTGTGATCCGCACGGGCAAGTTTGGGAAGTTCCTGTCGTGTTCGACTTATCCCGATTGCAAGTATACAAAACCATATGTCGAGTATGTCAAAGACGTCGTGTGCCCGCAGGATGGTGGGCGTGTGAAAGCCATGAAGAGCAAAAAGGGCGCGAAGTTTTATGGCTGTGAGAACTATCCGACCTGCAAGTGGGCTGCGTGGAAACTACCAGTAAAAACAGAGGATAAAATTTCTCCTTAGGTTCGACGTACTTCACGCAAAAAACCGGTCATATTTTGCTGGTGCAAAATTGACCTCTAACTCGGCCTACACGGCCTGCGTAATATTTTTTGACTGTGAAATACGTCTGCACCTATTTAGCAATTTTATTTGTAGTGTTTTGTATTATAGGGGTTGTGATGTTTTTTGATGTCTTGCGTGTTTAGGGATTTTTCGTATAGGATGGATGACACATGAAAGTAATAAAGCGTAGCGATAAAGAGCAACTCCTTGAGACAGAAAAAATAGCCGACTCGATATTCCTGGCTGCTCAAGATGTAGGGGGGACGGATAATAAGCTTGCGCAAAAACTAGCTAAAGAAGTGGTATTAAAACTCGATAAACAATACGGGCGAATTAAAAAAGTATCTTCAGCTGAGATAGGTGACATGGTAGAGCGAGTACTACTGGAATCAGGGCACTACAAAACCGCCAAAGCATATATTTTAAATAGAGAGAAAAAGAGGCAAATAGAAGCAAGTAAAAGAGCGCTTGGGGTAAATGATGATGTGGGACTCACGCTAAATGCTCTGACGGTAGCAAAGGAAAAATATCTTAGGCGTGACGAAGAGGGGGAGGTAGTAGAAACGGTAGGAGGAATGTTTGAGCGAACAGCCAAATTTTTAGCATCGGCTGAGCCAGCTAAAACTCGTAAAGTCTGGCAAGAAAAATTTACAAAAGTAATGAAAGAGCAGCGCTTTATGCCAGGAGGGCGAACACTAGCCAACTCGGGGACTGCCAATAACCAACTGGCTAACTGTTTTGTGATGCCGATGCCTGATGATATTGAAGGTATTTTTGAATCCCTCAAAGAAAGCTCGATCCTCAAGAAATATGGCGGGGGAGTCGGGTTTACCTTTGGACACATCCGCCCAAAAGGGGACACCGTCTCTACTACCTCAGGAGCTGCAGCTGGGCCTGTAGCACTGATGCAACTGATCAACGATGCCTCAGACATTTACCTGCAAGCTGGCAAAAGACGTAGTGGCAATATGGTGACATTGCCCATCACACATCCTGATATTGTGGACTTTATCCACTGCAAAGAGTCCGGACATAATTATCCTCATATCAATTTTTCGATCGCGATAACTGACAAATTTATCGAAGCAGTGAAAAGTAATAGTGAATGGGAGCTGATCAACCCCAGGACTGGCAAAGTCACTTCAAAAATATCTGCCCGTGGGCTCATGGAAGAGGCAGCGCGCATGGCCTGGAAAAATGGAGACCCAGGGCTGATCTTTATCGATGAAATTGAAAAATATAATCCGACCCCACATGTAGGGCCGCTGGAAACAGTAAACCTTTGTGGCGAGCAACCACTTTTGTCATATGAAGCGTGCAATTTGGGGAGTATCAATCTCGCCGTGCATGTGGCGGGGACAAATGGCGACTCGCATGTGGACTATAAAAAACTCGAGGAGACGGTGCGCCTTGCAACCCGGATGTTAGATGATGTGGTATCGGTGTGTGAGTATCCGCTAAAGCAAGTGGCAGATACGGTGCACGGCAACCGTAAAATAGGACTGGGGGTGATGGGCTGGGCGGATATGCTGGTAAAGTTGCACGTCCCCTACGACTCTAAGGAGGCATTGAAATTAGCTGAGGAAGTGATGCAATTTGTCCAAAAAATAGGGCATGATGAATCGGCAAAACTGGGTAAGGAAAAGGGAAACTTCCCCAACTTTAAAGGATCGATTTGGCAGAAGAAAGGGTATAAAAATTTCCGAAATGCGACGGTTACGACAATTGCCCCAACGGGGACGATCTCGATGATGGCAGGGGCTAGCTCTGGGATAGAGCCGCATTTTGCACTGGCCTATTTCCGCAAATCGATGGGTCAGTATAATTTGCCAGAGGTCAATACGGACCTGGTGAAAGCGATCAAACATGTGAATGGTGTGTATTCGGCGGATTTGATGGATGAGATCGCACGTACTGGGAGTGTCAAAAATATCGCAGCTATCCCAGAAAAAATTCGGAGTGTGTTTGTGACGGCGATGGATATAGAGCCAAAAACTCACGTAGAGATGCTGGCCGCCTTCCAAAAGTATACTGACAACGCCGTATCTAAAACCATCAATTTGCCATCGGAGGCAACGGTAGAGGACGTGATGGGTGTATATATGCTGGCGGCAGAACTGAAATGTAAGGGAATCACGGTGTATCGGGACAAATCGAGGGGGGAGCAGGTGCTAAACGTAGGGAGTTCTACATCCGTTCCTGCGATGGCCGTGAAAGCCCTTTCTCGGCACACGCAGGATGAATCTACCAATGGAGTGGCAGATTCATGCCCAGAATGTGGATCGAAACTCGCAATTGAAGAGGGGTGTAAGAAGTGTTATGGGTGCGGATACAGTGTGTGTGGTTGACAGATTTGGTATGATTTTGAAATGTTTCAAGCTGAACAAACGAATTTGGGGTTGTGGAGAGTACGACAAATTGTGGATGAACCAAATGTAGCGGATGACTATTACCGAATAGATAGTTTGCCACCAAAGTATCGATCTGGGTTATATAGTGTAGAAACACAAACCACTGATTTTAACTGTAGTGTTTCTTATGTTGTGACGGCTGGGAGATTGCAAGGTATTCACCTTGATGAAGATATGGTGAGTAGAAAAATCGGAGTGACAGAAATGGGGGTAGATCCAGATCAAATGTATAGAAGTATGACAAAAATGGGTATACGAAGTTATTTATTTGAAAATATGTCTGTTGAACAGTTGGGACAAATACTTAATGATGAAAACTACGCAGTGATCATAGATTATCAGGAGCCAGAGTGTACGATAGAGGAGAAATTATCAGGTGATGCTGGGCATTATGCCATGGCGTTTGCTATAGATAGTCGGGGATATGTACTACTAGGAGAGAGTGCATATGAGGGTTCATCACGGATACATACTTGTCAGTTGCAGTCGCATTGGTATGATGTATCTTTGCGAACAAGAAAATGGTTTTTTGGGACTGGTATAGTGGTTCCAATTACTTATACAAGAAAATATCACCCAGGTACGAAATTCACATGAGCTGATTTGCTTTGATCTACTTAGGGGACGGACCCCTAAGTTGTCCAGTCAAGTGTGAGGTTACCAAGGGTTTCGATTTCAGTCGATTTCTCCCTAGATTCTTCGACAAAATTTTGGTAAGTATTTCTTGGACTATTTTTGCTGTAGCTATAGATAATATCTGATGGATCTACCCATGATTGATGAATTATGCCTAGAAAGTTGCGGTAGCTGGAATAGGGGTAATCTAATATTTTGTCTGGCGAGAGTGGAAACAAGTCTAGGGGGTTGCGATGAATGTACTTTGTAAGGTAGAGAAACTGCATTTCATTGTCTATCAAGACTGCTTTGTACCTGCCCTGGAATAGTGATCCGACGCGATCATAGCGCTTGTTAAAGTACATAGAGTATCTAGTGGAAATGGCGCGGAGAAATTCTGTCATATCGTTTTTATTGGTTTGTTTTATCAGGAGATGAAAGTGATTGGGCATGAGGCAATAGGCTATAAGGCGGATTTTTTGATTGTGGTTAGATAGTTGTTGAGACGGATACGACTTAGGGGACGGACCCCTAAGTGACGGGATGGGCATAAGATAGAATTGAAGATAAGAGAGGAAAACTTTGTAATCTTTGTCGTCAAGGAAAATAGTTCGCTTTTCGACTCCACGGTTGTAGACGTGATAACGGGTGTTATCTACGTATGTTTTAGTTCGATTTTTGGCTGTCATACGACTTAGGGGACGGACCCCTAAGTATGGTATAGCAAAAGAGAGGTGGGATGTAAAGATTGTTTTGAGACATATTGAATTATAGGGTAGTTCGGTGTATCATAGATGTGTATGAAGAACAAAATTAATGAAGTTGAACCATACTCCTTGCCAGAGCTAGATGTGGTAAGTTCGGCTAAAAATTGGTGGGAAGAAAATGCTGGGTGGCTTTTTCTGGGCGGGGCTGGAGTGGCTTCATTGATTATTTTGGTAGATGCAGCGATTCGTGCGTATGGTTCATGATAAACTGGGTGAATGAAATTATCTGGAATTAAAGCGGTTGGATTTGATGTGGACGGGACGCTGTACCATGCGCCTGACTCGGTAAACCTAGAGTTTGGGAAGATTTTGATAAATAAGATCGCCCATGAACTAGCTCGTGATCCTGATGAGATAGCTGAAGAATACCTGGCAAAGAGAGAGCAATTTCGCAGCAACACGCTGACCATCAATAGCTACGGACTAGATGGACAAAAAATCTTCCAGGACGTGTGGGACGAGGTGGCGGTAGAAAACTATATGAAAAAAGATGCAAGACTGGTCGCGCTGATGGACAGCCTCAAGGGTAAATACAGATTGTTTTTGATTTCTAATGGGACTGGGAGACAAATAGAACGGAAATTAACGGCTCTGGGGCTGGATTACCACGATTTTGACCCCCGTATCTATTGTTATGACCAGGGTTGGATAAAGCCTGATCCGCAGCCATTTTTGGCGGCGATTGAGGGGTTGAATCTGAAACCGGAGGAGATTGTATATATTGGCGACCGAGAAGATGTCGATATAGAGGGGGCAAAAGCGACGGGGATGAAGACAATAATGGTGGGGGGAGAAAGTGCCCTATCTTATGCGAGTTGCCAGGTGGTGTATGATATAGGACTATTATTGATCTAGTCTTATAGATGAGGCTCCATAGGTTATGGGTTTAAATCATCTTGAAAACGACCTTCCTAGACAGGAGAGACATATTTGGGAAACAATGCCCGTTGCCGATATTTTGTCTACTTCTGACTTTCCGATAGAATGGATGGTTGATGCCTTGAAGCCGAGCCGACTGGATGGAAGTCGAGGAATCGTGGTTGATGCAGGCTCTGGAGGCAACCCACGAAAATCATGGGAAATGAGACAAAATCATATTACGCCCATGGCGACTGATATTAATATTCAGGCGATAGATGCATTGAAATCTCATGGACTGTTTGCAGAGGTCTCTGATGCTACGGTTTTTGGGAGTGGCGATTGGTTTTGGTTGGCTCCGGGTATGATAGAAACTGTTAGCGGAGTCTTGTTTCAGGCTACCCTAAACAGTTTGCTCGGCCAGAGTTGGAAGAACGCTCTTGAAGCGGCCGACGTAACACTACATCCGACTGGGAGCATTTTTGTTTCTTTGTATTTGGCGGGAGATAAGGTATATGAGGAGTTAGCGGGGTCTATTTACTCGAAAACAGAATTAGCTAAAAGCGCCGAATCATGGGGGGAGAGATATCGCAGTAATTTTTTGGCGTTTAACCACCAGGGGATGCATTTGCCATATCGCGCCTTTGCTGTAGGGAAACCAGGAGAAAGTAAACAGAAATATGACTGGACAAGTGATCCGAAGGAACTGAGGGCGGAATACTGGGCGAAGTGTGTAGGGTATCCAGGCGCAAGATTTGAGAGATTTTCTCAACATATTGATATGGATGAGTTTGAGTCTTTTGTCACTGGGCAAATGGGTTACATTGTAAAGCGAAAAAAGCTAGTAATGAGGCCTTCGAGAACTCCTGGTATTTACTCACCAGGAGTAAATTATACTTTGAATAAACCAGAATTTTTTCGCTATCAAGCGTGGCGGTATGGTTTGAGCTGTCTAGATCCTAATTATTGGGAAAAATCAAAACGTAGGGAATGTGAGGTTGTTAGTCCGATGCATCCTGAGCATTCTCGTTGGTCGAATAGGATATTGGTAAGAAATTTGCCACCAAGCCAGAGGAGAGCAATGGAATTATGGGGTGAAGGCAATCTCTCTGATGGGTTTCCGATATAGATTGAATTACTTGATAGACTGAATGCAAGATAGTACGATGTTCTGATGAAAGTTTATTTTGGTGCATCATTTCAATATGACAGGTCTTTGTTGCCAGTATATCAAGAGGTGGTAGATAATTTGGTAAAGCTAGGTAATTCAATTGTTAATCCACATGTTATAAATCCAGATACACCTCTAGGGGATGGTTTGTCTGCGTCTAGTTTATTTAAGCGAGAGACAGTGTTAATTGAAGAATCTGATTTGATGATTGCAGAGGTTACAAAACCTAGTTGGGGAACTGCATTTCTGATTGAATATGCACTCAATCACGGGAAGCCTGTTTTGGCCCTGTATTACAAGGATGCGGCTATTCCACTGCCATTGATGATAGAGGGACATCCAGACCTCTACGTGGCTCACTACAGCAAGGGAAATATACGTACGGTGCTTAAGAAGAATATGGAATATTTTGATTCGATTGGGAAGATAAGAGGAAAGCTCGTGGTGATTGATGGGACGGATGGGAGTGGGAAGGGGACACAGACCGAGCTGCTACTTAAATATTTGGACGAAAAGAAAATTAAAAATAAATACATCGACTTTCCTAGGTACTACACCTCTTTTCATGGGCAGATGGTGGGAAGATATCTCTCGGGCGAGTTTGGATCACTGGAAAGCTCGAGCCCCTACCTGACTTCGCTGTTTTACGCGATGGATAGACTGACGGCGCGAGACGAGATCGTGGACTGGCTGGAAGAGGGCAATACCGTGATAGCCAATCGCTACACTACTAGCTCGATGGCTTTCCAGACGGCCAGAATCGACAAAGACAAGCGCGAGGAGTTCCTCAAGTGGTTGTATGACATGGAGTACAAGGAGCACAAACTACCAAAAGAGGACCTGGTGCTTTTCTTGTATGTCCCCGTGGAGATTAGCCAAAAACTCATAGATCAAAAAGCTGCGCGTGACTATACAAATGGGAAGAAAAAAGACATCAATGAGGCCAATGTGAATTATCAAAAAGAGGTGTTGTCGTTATATCTCGAGCTGGCCAAGAAAAATAAACACTGGGAAGTGATAAAATGCGTTGACTCGAAAGGTAAATTACTGCCAATTGAAAAAGTGCATGACAAAGTGATTGCGGCAATGAAAAAACACGGGATTGTATATGGCACAGATCAGCGCTAGCCGTGAAGTGGTGATTTATGGAAAAATACTAATGGTGGGGGAGGATGATTTAAGTAGTTGGGCGGGCCAATTTGGGTTTGATTTAGGAATGGCAATGGAACACTTTATGAGTAATAATAATATAGCTTTGGCTGGGATTTTGGCAAAATACTTTATGGAACCAGTTAAGCATGGTATGGGTTCAGGACAAGGGAGTGATTTGACGGATGTGAGAGAAGGGTTTGACACTACTCTATATGATGCATAAATTTGGAGAAACCATATTTTATATTAACGATAATTGGTATAGTCTGAGATATTTTTAGCTGTTGTGGGGATGTGCCGAGAATGGGTATAGTGGAAAAGTATGCAGAACGTAGCTTTAGAAAAAATTCACCCAGCAATTAGAGAAGAAGTGGAGGCATATGATCGGTTAGTTGGAAATGCGAGCGGAATTTTCAGGCAATATCCTGTGTTACATACTGCTTTGGAGGCACAGCGTGATTTTATGGCATTGCGCGAGCAAATATGGTGTTGGAATAGCTTAGGAGGTCTTAAAATTTTAAGAACACTTATGAGGAAAGAGGGGGGTGAGGTTGTTGAAAGTGTGGGACAGTCATTGTGGCGAGGCCAAGCGGTAGACGGGAGAACTTCTGGAGAAGTGGCTGATTATGAGATATTTGCAGCACAGCTAGGAAGCTTGCCACAAGTGAAAGGAGAACAATTAGATACTTGGAGCAAAATAGAAATTGTGGCTGGACTGACTGGGATAGGGGTTTTGATGAAATTATTCCCTGGAGTCAGTAATGATCCACGGATTATAAAGGGAAAAGTAGCGGAGAATGAGCGAAATTACCCGATTCGACCAAATAGCGCTCCATCAACGTGGCAACAGGCGGAAATGGCGGGTTTGCACGGGGAGATGAGACCTCTCCAAAAAACATTGAGAGCCAATATGCCTGGAGGCAACAGGAAAATGGATTTGGTAGTGCATGATGCGCTAGAAGAAAGACGAGAAACTCCTCCGATATTAAAGAATGCAGGCCAGGACTATACGATAGCATATTTGGCAGTTGTGGAAGCGATGGTGAAGTATGGGTTGTGATGATGAAGATTATAGTTGATTAATTTTTTCTAATCGCCCGTGTAAATTAAAGGTTGCCAAGAAGAGAAGTAAGTCCTATAATGACACATAACAAGATAAAATATGGCAAAAATAGAAACAGCAGGTTTGCTTCCAGAATTGAATTTGTGGGTATCGTGGTTTGCTGGGCCAAGTAGAACTCTTTCTGAGGGTACTGTCCAAAAAGGTCAGCTTATTAGTTGGCCGCGCGGATTGGACGTAGACCTACTAGACAGCATGTTGATTCACACTTATGTCGCAAGTGGACTCCTTGCTCTCAATAGAAAGTCTTTTAGGTATCAAGTTGGCTTGACAGCTGGGGACCTCTCAATTTCTGGTGTGAAGGGATCTACAATTTCAAAGAAACTTGCTAGAGCTGAGATTAATGGTTGGAGGGAGAACACTTATATGTGGCGCGACGCAGACACTGGTTTAGTTTTCAACATCAGATAATTTTGAATTGATATTATCAGGATATCCCCGGGATAGGGAAAGCCTTGGTGTAAGCCTTGATCTCCTGCCCAATTTGTTTGAGGAAGAGGTCATTGTCATATTTAGTATGAATCGCTTTGATAAAAGCTGCACGTTCTGACTGAACACTAGGCAAGGCATCACCTTCGATATGATGGATAACCCGTACGATCCAGTCGGCCACTTTGACCATATCAGACTCTTTGAAGCCGCGGGTGGTGAGGGCTGGGGTCCCGAGGCGCAAACCTGAGGGGTAGTAAGGAGAACTCTTTTCCCCTGGAATAGTGTTTTTGTTGGCGGTCATGTGGGCGACGTCCATGGCATATTCGAGCTGAGAGCCGAGCGTGCCATTTGCGGATAAATCTAATAACAGGAGGTGGTTGTCGGTGCCACCAGAGACCATTTTGATACCGGCTTTTTTGAATTCGAGTTCCAAAGTCTTGGTATTTTTGACGATCTGCTCTGCATATTGTTTAAACTCAGGCGTGGCAGCTTCTTTTAGCGCTACGGCGATACCGGCAGTTGTGTGATTGTGGGGACCGCCTTGGAGACCAGGGAAGATGGCTTTGTCGATTTTGCTGGCTAAATCTGGGTCTTTAGCTAGACCTTTGGCTGTGACCATGATCATGGCTCCGCGGGGACCACGCAGAGTCTTGTGGGTGGTAGTGGTGATGATGTGGACATAGGGGACTGGTGAGGGGTGAGTACCACCGGCGATAAGCCCGGCGATATGGGAGATATCGGCTACTAGGTAAGCCCCGATTGAATCGGCAATTTCGGCAAACTGGGCAAACTCTATAGTACGTGAGTAGGCGGTGGCTCCACACCAGATGAGTTTGGGTTTAAATTCTTTGGCGATTCTTTTTAGCTCTTCAAAATCTGTATGACCATTTGGTAAGACGTGGTAGGGGTGAGAATCAAAAAATTTGGCGGTTGCCGATACTTTCCAGCCGTGGGTCAAATGACCGCCATCTAGGAGATTCATACCAGATACGGGATCGCCAGGCTCAAGCACTGCGTTGTAAACGGCAAAGTTGGCTGGACTACCGGAATAAGGCTGGACGTTCACGTGCTCTACCCCAAAGAGAGCTTTGGCGCGGTTTACTGCTTCTTGTTCGATGGTGTCGATGTGGGTATTGCCGCCGTAGTAGCGATGTCCCGCAAACCCTTCGGAGTATTTGTTGGTGAGGATGCTCCCCATGGCTTCTAGCACTGCAGTAGAGACGTAGTTTTCGCTGGGGATGAGCTCGAGGCCCTCGAACTGGCGCTTACTCTCTAGGTTGATGGCGTTGAAAATGATTGGATCTTGGGTTTTTAGTGTAGACATGGGTGCTCCTTAAAAAAATAGTACTGGTTTGTTATACAAAATGGGTATTGGAGCAAGTCTTAGATCATGGTAGGTTAAAGTATAAACCAAAATATTTTTTTTGTCAGGAGGAATGTATGGCGAAAGTAAAACATCCGGAATACCAGTACCTAGATTTAATGAAAGACATCATGAAAAACGGGGAGTGGAAGATATCTCACTCAACCGGAGTCAAACTCAAGAGCGTGTTTGGGAGGATATGCAGATATGATTTGTCTAAAGGACTCCCAGTGCTGACGACCAAAAAGGTCTTTACTCGCGGTATCATCCACGAACTCATTTGGTTTTTATCTGGATCAAACAATATCAAATATCTTGTGGACAACGACGTACATATCTGGGATGAATGGGCCTTTAAAAAATACGAGTGGGCTTTAAAAGAGGGCAAAGCGACCGAAGCGATGACATTTGAAGAATTTATGGCAAGGGCTAAAAGTGACGCGAAATTCCTGGAGGAATGGGGGGAGCTAGGGCCAGTGTACGGGGTCCAGTGGCGCAAGTGGCCCGCCTTCGCTGAAGCTACAGCGGGCGAACCAGCACACATGAAAGAGGTAGACCAGCTTGGGTGGGCGATAGAAAAAATAAAGAAATATCCGCAAAAAAAACATTACATAGTGTCGGCTTGGAATGCAGGATGTATTTATGAGATGTCTGGATCACACTCTGCATCGATGGTGATTGCCCCTTGCCATACAATGTTTCATATCAATATCACGGGAAAGAAACTCTCGCTCCTACTTTACCAGCGCAGTGCCGACCTATTCCTAGGGGTTCCATTTAACATTGCTTCTTATGCTTTGCTTACCATGCTGATCGCGCAGGTGACTGGATATGAGCCAGGAGAGTTTGTGCATGTATTTGGGGACGTACATATTTACGAAAACCATCTAAAGCAGTGCAAAGAGCAGCTAAAGAGGGTGCCACGCGATTTCCCCACCATCAAAATCAACCCCAATGTGAAAAAAATTGATGATTTCAAATTTAGCGACTTTGAGCTAGTGGGTTATGACCCACATCCTGCGATCAAAGGTGATATCACGGTGGTGGGAGGATTTTAAGCATGATCTCGGGAATCGCGGTGATTGGCCAAAAAAATGAGCTAGGCAACAAAAATGGCTTGCTTTGGCAGGTGCCAGGCGATCTACCTAGATTTAAAAAACTGACCATGGGGCACCCGATCATCATGGGGCGCAAGACGTATGAGTCGATCGGGAGAGAGCTAGCAGGGCGCACCAATATTGTGGTGAGTCGAAAAGGGGAGATAGACTCGATCGAGAAAGCTATTGAACTTGCAAAGAAATCTCCAGGCAGTGAGGAGATATTTGTAATCGGAGGCGGGGAGATTTATAAACTGGCGATGCCATATATCGATAAGCTTTACCTAACAGTTGTAGAAAATTCTGCTGAGGCAGATACATTTTTCCCTGACTATAGCGAGTTTGAAAAAGTCCTGTCGGATGAGCCCCGTGAAGAAAACGGGATCAAATACCGTTATCTCACGCTCGAGCGGGTATAATAAACTCATGAAATTTGACGGGAAAGCGTTTGCTTTAGAAATTGAGGATAAAGTAAAAAACAAGGTTCGGAACTTTGTTTTGAAGCCGGAGATTGTGTCGGTCCTGGTGGGAGATGATCCAGCGAGCGCTCTTTATACCAAGCTCAAGAAAGCGGCAGCGGAAAGAGTGGGGATCACTTTTGAAATATACCATTACACCAATGAACCATTAGACCATTTGAGAGACAAGGTCATAGAGATAGGATCAAGAGTAGAGGTAACTGGAGTGATGGTACAGTTACCCCTGCCGGGAGTCTCCCGGAAGGATATGGATTTGATTTTGCAGACGATACCACTAGACAAAGACGTGGATGGGCTCAGATACCCCGAGTCAGGAGTGGTGCCGCCAGTGGTGAAGGCGATACTGGATGTAATTGTGGAAATCGAGAAAACGCAAAGTTCCGAACTAAGACTGCAAAAATATGTGATTATAGGGGCAAGTGGGTTTGTGGGGAGTGCGACCTGCCGAGAGCTCGAAAAAATGGGGAAAGAGGTAATCAAAATTGACTCAGATACCCAAGATGCCAAGGATTTGATGCTGCAAGGGGACATCATAATCAGCTGTGTGGGCAAAGAGGGGGTGGTAACAGAGGATATGGTGCGTGAGGGGGCAGTAGTAATTGACGTAGGGGCGCCACGTGGCGATATGACTAAGGAAGTATATCAAAAGGCATCAGTGTCGGTAGAGGTCCCGGGAGGGATAGGACCTGTTACAATCGCCTCGTTATTACAAAACGCAGTAGATATTTATGGCAGGAGAAAAGGATAAAATAAGAGATTGTAATTGGGAAACGATGGCGGCTCCTAGAGCTATGATAGCTGGAATAGAACTCTACACAAAATTTATGCATGAATTTGCAACTGGAATTTTGGGTGATGATAAAGAAAAAGCGATGGCTTTATTTTTGCATCAAAGAGGATTAAATAACAGCCCAGATGTGATAGAAGAATGATTTGTGATATAATTCCCAAGTTATAAAAATTTACATCTAAGAGTGATCTCCTGCGAACGCAGAAACTTTTAGAGAAGGTGTCACCTACGCGTAAAGCTACGGCGACCGAAGAAGGAGATAAACATATGGCAGTTGCCAAAAAAGCAGCGAAAGTTGCAGAAAAGAAAGTAGTTAAAAAAGTTTCCAAGGTTGTTGAACCAAAGGTAGAGAAAAAAGTAGAAGCGAAAGTTGTCGTAGCTCCTGTTGCGGAAAAAGTAGAGAAGGTTGAAAAAGTAGTTGAAGCCCCAAAAGAAGTAAAAGAATTTGAAAAACTCCCATCACTCAAAGAAATGCTCGAGGCGGGTGTCCACTTTGGTCACTCGATCAAGCGCCGTAACCCTAGAATGGATGATTTTGTATACGCCGTCAAAAATGGCGTCCAAATCTTTGACTTGGTCCAAACTCGCCAAGCATTGTCTGATGCCTGTAACTACTTGGTTGAAATTGTGGCAAACGGAGGACAGATATTGCTCGTAGGTACAAAAGCCCAAGCAGCTGACACTATCAAAGCAGAAGCTGAGAGACTAGGCGTGGCTTTCATCACTACCCACTGGGTGGGTGGCCTATTTACTAACTGGGAACAGATCAAGACTCGCGTAGACAAGCTGATCGATATGAAAAAGAAGTATGAGGCAGGAGATTACAAAAAATATACCAAAAAAGAGCAGGTGCTGCTCAAGCGCGAGATTGACCGACTGGAACGGATGTATGGTGGTCTTGTGACCCTAAAAGGGCTACCAAAGGTGGCATTTATCGTGGACCCAACCCGTGAAATCACGGCTATGCGTGAAGCTACTCATCGTGAAATCCCCGTAGTAGCAATCGTAGACACCAACGGTGATCCTACGGGCATCGCTCGCGTGATCCCAGCCAATGACGACGCGCTAAAGTCGGTGGTGATGTTGGTTATGGCTATTACAGCCGCAGTAGAGAAAGGTCTCAAACTTTTTGCAAGCAAAAAGTAAATTAATCATTAAACCATTAAAACATTAAACTATTGCGAGGGGGATAAGATGACAATAACTGTAGACCAAATCAAAGAACTAAGAGAAGAGACGGGCGCAGGCATCATGGACGTGCGCAAGGCCCTAACCGAGTCCGAAGGGGATACCAAAAAAGCTAAAGAATGGCTCGAGAAAAAAGGAATGAAGAGGGCAGCCGAAAAATCTGATCGCACCACTGAAGCGGGGTACGTTTTCTCGTACGTGCACTTTAACGGCAAAGTCGGATCGCTCGTCAAACTGGCCTGTGAGACCGATTTTGTGGCAAAAACCGAAGATTTCCAACTGCTTGGCAAAGAGATAGCCATGCAAGTAGCTTCGATGAAGCCAGAAAATGTCGAGGAGCTCCTGAAGCAGGATTATCTCAAAGACACGAGTAAGACAATTGAAGGTATGATCAAATTGATTTCGGGGAAGACGGGAGAGAATATCAAGATCGTAGGGATCGCATCGTTGTAATCACACGGGCGACCGTAAAGGTCGCCCCTACAATATCCGTGTTATCATAAACAAATGTTAACGATTTTGGTTTTGTCGATTTTGGTGCTCCTGCATGAATTTGGTCACTTTATCATAGCCAAATTATTTGGAATCCACGTCTTGGAGTTTGGGATCGGGTTACCGCCCAAGGCACTTAAACTGTTTAAACATAAAGAAACTGAATATACCCTGAATTGGTTGCCGATTGGGGGATTTGTGAGACTCGCGGGGGAAGAAACTGACCCCACGCTGTGGGAGCGGATCAACCCACTGACACATAGCCATATGTTTTTTGCCAAGCCAGCGTGGCAGCGAGCCCTCGTAATCTTGGCTGGGGTGACCATGAATTTTTTGATTGGGATTGCGGCATTCTCGGTGATTTATACAAAAATGGGAATCCCCAAGGAGATAGGTAGTCAAGTGATGGTGACCCAAGTGGTAGAGGGGTCGCCCGCCAAGCTGGCGCAAATGGAGGTGGGGCAAGTGGTGGTGCGAGTAGGGGACGAAGAGATAATATCGGCCGATAGATTTGTAGAGTTGATCAAGGAAAATAAGGGTAAATCGGTGTCACTTTACCTAGCTAAAGTGGACGCAAATGGAGAGCGAAGTAGTAGTGAGACGCAAGTGAGCGTGATCCCCAGGGAAAATCCGCCAGAAGGCCAGGGAGCTCTAGGGGTAGGGGTGTCTAGTGTGCCGATCTTTAAATACGAAAAATTGGTGTGGTACAAAGCGCCGATCTACGGAGCGATTGAGGGGACGAAGGAAGCCATAGGTTGGAGTCGTGAGTTTTTGCGGATATTCTCGCATCCGGTTGAACTGTTTAAAAATATGTCTGGGCCGGTGGCGGTAGTGAAAGTGGGGCAGTCGGCGGCCAAAGAGGGGTGGCTGACGATGGTGCGGTTTGCGGGAATCATCTCACTCAATCTGGCCATCTTTAACCTCCTGCCGATCCCGGCACTGGACGGAGGGCGACTGCTGTTTGTGATTTTGGAAAAGGTGATAGGTAGGAAGATGGTCGTGAAATTTGAAGGTTATCTAAATAGTATTGGGATGATATTGCTCATAGGTCTCATGCTGTTTGCGACGGTGAAGGATTTGTTTTTTAGTTGATATTTAATTTAAAAAATGATCTTCGTTAGAAGAATCCCTTTCTCTGATTCTAACTCTTCGTAAATGATCGTACGGACTTCGATGGGGTGATCTGAGTTTTGGATGCAGTTGACCATTGGTTTCAAGGATATCGGCAAACATATCAATGACACTGTTAGTTGCATTTTCAGAAAGTGAGAGAAATCTGTATGGCTCACCAACAAATTCTTGGGTTAGCTTCCAGGCATTTTCGATTTCCTCGTGAGCTGTAAGATTTGTTTCGAATTTGACTGTGTTAAACCAGTTAACGAAAATACTTTGTTGTGATTCTACACCATCGTCTTGAACTGTTTTAACTTTGTAGTGAATCCCGAGCCAAGATGGTCGAGTCCCGCCAATTGTATTGTGATGGTACATGAGTAGTAGTTTACTCTCGATTGGTAGCATGTTGTAAATTATATCACCTGGTACAATAGAGTCATGTCCAAACTGATCGTGACACACATCCACCCAGACTTAGATGCCATCATGAGCGGCTGGCTCCTAGTACGCTTTAATCAACCTCAATATGGGGACTCACGGTTCGAATTTGTGCCAGCTCCCACTACCTATAAAAATCTCCCACCTGACAATGATCCAAATGTGGTACATGTCGACGTGGGCGGAGGCAAGTGGGACCACCACAAGCCAGGCGGGTTTAGTACTTGTGCGTCTAGATTGGTATTTGAGGATTTAGTTGCTGAAAATTTGGTATCCCCAACTGATGAAGCTTTGAAAGAAATGATAGATACTGCTTTTGAGATAGATACTTTTGCCGACTGCTACTGGCCTGGTACTGACCACCCTCGGATGGCATTTATGCTACATGAGATCATCCCGGCCCTGCATAGACTGCAAACCCATGATAATGAAGTGGTGCTGCGGATGGTATTTGTATATCTAGACGGAGTGTATCAGAGACTCAAGGACTGGGAGAAGGGGAAAGAGGCAGTTAATGATGGCGAGGAATTTGATAGTCCCTGGGGCAGAGGGGTGGTGGTAAAGACAGCGGCAGATGACGTGAGTAAGATCGCCCAAAAGATGGGCTACCAAATAGTAATAATTGAAGATACGAAGCATGGATATCTAAAAATTAAGACGGCTCCAGCTGTGACGCTCCCTCTAATCGCTTTGTATGATAAAATAGCAGAGCGTGAGGATAAGAATAGGTGGGTATACCACAATTCTGGTCACATGTTGTTCTCAGGATCAGATAAAGGCGAGAAAAAAGAGAAATCTTCGCTCTTCGCTTCTGATCTACTCGAGATGATATCCGCCTTAGGGCGAGATGAATCCGCCAAGTGAGGCGAGATAAAGAAGGAGGTGTTATTTAAATATGCCAATTATAGTAAAAGCAAAAAAAGACGAATCAGCTGACGGAGTAATCCGTAGATTTAAGAAAAAAGTCATGACAGAGAACGTGATTGAAGAGACTCGCAAGCGCGAGTTCCATAAGTCACCTTCAATGTTGCGCAAAGAACGTAACAACGAAATCAAACGTAAAAAATACGTCGATCGTATGCAGCGCCTAAACGCTTCAAAGAAAAAATAATGAGTATTTTGACCGATTTACAGGATCAAATGAAGACCGCCATGAAGGCGCACGATCAGGCGCGACTGGATGCTCTGCGCCTCATGGTTTCTGCCATCAAATATGTGATTGTAGATAAGCCAGATTTGGATGATGCGGGGATGACTGAGGTGCTGATTAAGGAAGCCAAAAAGCGCAGAGAAGCCATTGTGGCTTATAAAGCAGCCGGGCGCACTGAACAGGCTGAACAGGAAGAGTACGAACTGAGATTGATCGAAGACTACTTGCCAAAGATGATGGGGGAAGAGGAAGTGAGAGTCAAAGTAAAGGAAGCACTAGAGGCTACAAAGCCAGAAAACTTTGGGATGGCGATGAACGCGGCCATGAAGGCAGTAGGAGGACAATCAAATGGGGCCACAGTGTCTAAAATAGTAAAGGAGTTGTTTATCCCTCAAGGATGATCTTTGTAAGATAGTCGTAATTTTGGTATCTTACAAGGATCATCCTTGTAAAGTAGTATATGATAACAATCAATATCCTAGCTGACGCAAAATTTCCGTTTGATAGAACCGCTTTACGAGACCATTTGACCAAAGTTTTGGCCAAGTTTCGCCTAACTGACAAGATCGAAGTAGATATTCAGGTAGTGGGAAAGCGCAAGATGTCAGAAATCCATAAACTATATATGAAACTCGAGGGGCCTACTGACGTCCTTTCATTCCCGATTAATGATCCAGCCGACGATAGACCATTCATGTCATCGCCTGATGGGATACTACGACTAGGGGATATTGTGGTCTGCTACCCTGTAGCAGTTGAGGAGGCACTGGAGAAGCAATGCAAACTGGACGGTCAGATCCAATTCTTGGCTGAGCATGGGCTTATGCACCTGCTTGGTTACCATCACGAATAGCTTTTTTCTTGGCTTTTAATATTTTCTTCTGTGCCTCAGATAAGATCTGAAGTGCAGTATTATAATCTCCAGCCAAAATCATACTCTCTGCAGTCTGACTGTCTGGGACATCCTTAAAATCTGGTTCACCAAGTGGATCCCCTAAAAAAACTTCAAAACAATCACCAGATTCAGGTCTTCTAGCCAAGCCGGTCAAAGTACCAGATTGTCTATTTTTTGGAAGTTGTAATGTGAAGCTGTATGCGAAGCGTGTTCCTGTCATAGTAAGCATTTGCTGCTTACAGTTAATTCTTGTCTTTTAATTGGTTGCTGTCAAGCACTCTTTAGATATAGTTTGCGCGATTGGAGTAGGGGTATTTTTTTGCTAAAGTAGAGACATGAATCTTTATCTCAAATACCGACCTAAGACAATCGATGAACTAGATTTGGCTGGGGTACGCAAAACTTTGACCGACATGGTAAAGTCGGGCAATGTGGGACATGCGTACCTGCTGACTGGGCCAAGGGGCGCCGGCAAGACCAGTACGGCTCGAGTACTAGCACGCATTGTAAATTGTGAGAAAAATGGGGAAAAGATTGGCGAGCCGTGTAACAACTGCTCGGCATGCAAATCCATCTTGGACTCTAGCGCGATGGACGTGATCGAGATCGATGCAGCGTCAAACCGAGGAATCGACGATATCCGCGAACTCAAAGAAAAAATCCGCTTAGCGCCGGCAATACTGCCAAGGAAAGTTTATATCATCGACGAAGTACATATGTTGACTACTGAGGCGTTTAACGCACTCCTAAAGACCCTAGAAGAGCCACCAAGTCATTCGCTGTTTATCCTGTGTACGACAGAACTACATAAAGTGCCGGAGACCATCGTGTCTAGGTGTACTCAAATCCAGTTTACGAAAGCCACGCCCGAGGAGATGAAGCGATCTTTTAAGAGAGTGATAGTGGGAGAGGGTAAAAAAGTAGCCGAGGAGGCTTTGGGATATTTGTCTCTAGCGGTTGACGGCTCGTTTCGTGACGGGGTAAAAATACTGGACCAAGTACTGGCGAATTCGGACGCGGTAGAACTAGCAGATATTGAACTAGTAGTGTCGGGAAGCGCGAATTACAAGGTTACGAACCTTGTAAATGCGCTCGCGAAAAAGGATGCAAAAGAGTCGCTTGCACTGCTAGACGCGGCTATCTCAAATGGGGTGGACCTCACTTATCTATTGGTGAGTGTGATGCGGGGACTAAGAGATAGACTTTTAATGGGTGAAGTGGGGATAGAAGTGTCTAAATTTATTTTTTCACTCGATGAAGTGGCGAGGAGACTCGCTACGAGCCTGGATGGTGAGCTACTGATCCAGGTCGCGATTGTGGAGTGGTGTGGGGAGGGCAATGCACAACCGCAAAGTTCCGATCGCTCGCCTAAAATTGCGCAAGGATCGGAATTAGGGGAAAAGAAAGTAGAAAAACCAGTTGAGGTGAAAAGTTCGTGGGCTGCGATGAAGGAGAAAATAAAGTCGGGAGAGAAGATAGTGGTAGAGAAACAGGATGATACAATAGACGAAGCAATAGCAATATTTAGTAATAAATAGGGAGAAAGTTTATGTTTGATAAATTCCAGCAAATGGGACAACAGGTCAGTCAGCTCAAGAAAATCCGTGATCAAGCCGTGCAAATGCAGAAACAGCTCCAAGCCGAAGTGATTGAAGTAGAAGAAAATGGGATCCGGGTTGTGATGACGGGTGACCAAAAAGTAGAGACCGTCACGATTGATGGTAAATACGAAGAGCGACTAGTCAAAATCTTAAATGATGCCATCAAGAAATCTCAGCAAGTTGCTGCTAAAAAACTCCAGGAGATGTCTGGGGGACTGAAGGGGCTGCTGGGCGGAGGGATGGCGTAATAATCGCAAATCAAAAGCTTGTCGGACCGAAATTTTAACTCCCGGTACAGGCAGCTTTGCGCCTGTAATGCCCGCCTTGCCGTCGAGGCAGGTCCGTAAAATTTGATCCGCCAACTTTTGTTTGTTTTTCGTCTGCACCTTGTGGCTCACACATTAGATAGATACAATATCCACTATGCGTTTACCTAAAGTAGTAGAAGACCTGACCAATAGCTTTGAAAAATTGCCGGGGATCGGGAGGCGGAGTGCGCAGCGACTGGCGTTTTATCTGCTGCGCGTACCCCAGCGTGATTTGGATTTGTTTGCGACGTCGGTAAGCAATCTCAAGAAAATGACCAAGATTTGTACGATTTGTCATAACCTAACCGACCAAGCACAATGTAGTATTTGCGCGGACTCTACGCGCGACCAGACCCAAGTATGCGTGGTTGAATCTTTTCAGGATGTGATCGCTATCGAAAAGTCTGGGAGTTACAAGGGGGTGTATCACGTGCTACACGGCTCGATTTCGCCCCTAAACAACAT
Source organism: Microgenomates group bacterium (assembly GCA_049286965.1). GTDB lineage: Bacteria > Patescibacteriota > Microgenomatia > UBA1400 > UBA12108 > CAJAUT01. The sequence goes on from JBAQEX010000028.1 coordinate 21,050, forward strand.
AGGACCTGATGAGCTCTACATAGATACTTTGGTCAAAAGAGTAAGGGGCGGAGGGATAGAGGAAGTGGTACTGGCGACCAATACGAGTCTCGAAGGGGAGGCGACGGCGCTGTATATCCAGCAAGCTCTAGTGGGTACAAAAGTAAGGATTAGTCGGATAGGTCGTGGACTTCCTACAGGTGTTGAGATAGAATATGCGGATGATCAGACGCTGATGCATGCGTTTGGCACGAGGAAAACAATATAAATGAAATCATTAATACTCGGTACATTTGCAATTGATGACATTTCACTTCCAAAGGAGAATTTGGTTGGCGTAGTGGGTGGTGCTACCTCATATGCTGGATTAGCATCTGGTCTTTTTACAAGCACTGGAGTGGCTGGTGTAGCTGGAGCAGATTTTCCACAGAAATTTGTAGATAATCTGAGTGAGAAAGGGATAGATGTCTCTAATATACAAAGGTCGAAAAAGCCATCTTTTAGATGGAAGGCTTTATATAGCAACGATTTGGTTAATTTAACTACGACATATCTTTCCATGAACGCTGCAGTTGATTTGGATGTAGATAAAATTGATAAAATTTCATCGAATGTGAAGGTGGTATTTTTGTCAAATCTGGATCCCGAATATCAATTAAAAATGGTTAATAATATCCCTGGCCATGTTATCAAATTACTTGATAGTCTGGATTTGTGGATAGTAGAAAAACGTGATGTGTTGAAAAAAGTATTGAGCAAAGTAGATATTTATTTTGTTAGCGAAGATGAAGCAAAATTATTAATAGGCAAGTCATTGCCAGTTCATGAAATGGTAAACGAAATCATGCAACTTGGGCCAAAAGTGGTTGTGATAAAGAAGGGGAGACATGGGTTGTCGATGTTTGGATCTCTGGGGATTATTTCAATTCCGAGTTACCCTATGGTAAATGTAGTGGACCCAAGTGGTGCAGGAGATAGTTTGGGTGGTGCAGTGGCTGGGGTATTGGCGCGACTTGGGACCTTTAATTTTGAAGCTGTAGCAACAGCTTTGTTTTTGGGATCAGTAGTCTCGTCCTTTGTGGTTGAGGGACATACTCTCGAGCCATTATTGAACCTGACTTTGGATAATGTATTGAATAGGGCCGATATGTACCTCAAGCAATTGCCAAGTCACGAACATTTATTGCTAGATCGTATATAATATTGCGTATGAAAATATACTTTACAGCCTCTCTCCATAATAAAGACATAGATCGAGAGCTCTATAGGAAGATTGTGACCGTTTTAGAGGATCAGGGACACAGCGTGCACGCTGACCATATTTTAAAGACCCAGCTTGTAGATTTGGATTCGCATACTGCCTCTGAACGGAGTACTTTCTATGAAAAATTAAATAAGTGGATGTCTTCTGCTGACCTTGTTGTGTGTGAAGTGTCTTATCCGTCAACGATTAACATTGGACATGAAGTGTCTTTAGCTCTAGATAAAGGAAAGCCAGTTTTAGCCCTGTATCAAAAAGGTAGAGCCCCCGGAGTATTGCAGGGGATTAAGTCAGATCGGTTCATGCTGATTGAATATACTTTGAATGATTTAAAAGATACAGTTGTTTATGGACTCGAAGAAGCCATGGCTCAAGTAGATGTGAGATTTAATTTCTTTATTTCTCCTCAGATAGGCAAATATTTGGATTGGGTTTCTCAGAAAAAAAGGATTCCAAGAGCAGTATATTTGCGTAAATTGATAGAGGAAGAGATGAAGGGGAATACTGAATATAGCGAGTCGAAGTAGTATGGCAAGGAAAAAGACCAAAGCAGAGAAGATCGAGAGCGGGTATAGACTCAAGAACTTTAGTATCGCAGCGAGTGAACGAACGGCGGTAAAGGATGCCAGCGAGTTTGGCTATTTGTCGAGCGAATACGTGGTGAAAGATTTGATGAAGACGTTGGTGTTTACGGGAGTGATTGTGGCGCTCTTGATTTTGGCTAAAATGAAGTTGGGGTAAACGAATTTTTTTGATGCTTGTCGGACCGAAATTTTATCTCCCGGTACATGCTGCTTTCGCGCCTGTAATGCCCGCCTTGCCGTCGAGGCAGGTCCGTAAAATTTGATCCGCCAATCATCTTTCTTTCTTTATCATTTCCCGTGTATATTGGAGGTATGACGATCTGGCAAAATGTAGGACAAAATCTCGCGGGACTGGGAAAGCACGTGGCCAAGACTGTGGTGGCCGAACCCATGGAAATGGTCAAAGACATGGTAGGACAAAAAATGGAACAGGGCGCCCAAACTACGCAACAATCCGCGCCGCAGACACCGACTGATCCAATGGCGGATTTGGCCAAAGCCGGTTTTAGGACAAAAGATGACTTTGATAAATACCAAAACTTGTCTGGTCAGAAAGATGATAAAGAACTAGCGATGATCCGGGGCAAACTGGTGCGGGAGTGGGGTCTGGATACAACGGTAGAGGGGGGGATGCAAAAGGCCAGAATGGAGTGGGAGCAGAAAGAGGAGCAGAGAAAGAAAGTGGAGGAGAAAAAGGAAGAGCAAAAGAAAGAATTTGAATTTGAGCAGAAAAAACAGGAGGATGTAGCACTGAATAACGCGATGAAAGAGTCGAATCCGGAGAATAAAGCGTGGGGGGCGGGGTAAGGGATTTAGTTACTCATAAACCTTTGAGCGATGATCAATCTTGGTTACGATAAGTCTTTTACTACCAGTATCTAGAAGATAAATAGCGCGATAGTTGCCTACCCTCAGGCGATACCCATTTAGTGGATCTTTGAGTTTTTTGAGATTGTTGTTTGGTGCGAATGGGTGCGTGGCAATCGATATGATACTTTTGAAAATATGTGAACTAATATTTGAGGGTGACTTTTTGAAGAATTTTTCGGCTTGCGGGAGGTAAATCACTGTGTAACTAGGCGTCATACTTTCAATTTGTATTTCTTGGCTAGGTCTGAGGCAGAGATGCCTTTAGCTGTTAAGAGATTACCCTCGTTTTCTTTGAGCCATATGCTGTCCCTGGAATCTTGGAGTTCTTCCATGATGCTTTCGTATTGATGGACGTCCATGAGGACACTGACTGGTTTGTTGCGGTTGAGGATATAGATTGGTCCGGTGTCTGATGCCTGTTGAGCGAGCATGGCAGGATTAAGCCTCAGATCAGTAAAACTTTTGATTGATTTGGTGTTTAACATATACTTTAATCTATCATTTAAGTTGTAGATTGTCAATACTGAGCAAGAGTGTGGTATTATGCTTGTATGAATATTTTATCTTGCTGTACATGTCCATGTGATGAAGGGGAGTGTACTTGCTGAGTTAAAATTTTCAAAAACCACAAGACATCATCCCCGGAAGGGGATTTTTAGTATTTACAGGAGCAAAATATATGAATCAAGTAAACAAATTCTATTTAAAGCATGCAGTGTACCAGATCGAAATTGACGGGGTAGAGTCGGCGATACTTATGGATTACTCTGGGAATAAATATGAAGTCATAGGGGATTTAAATGCAAAAATAGATGAAATTGCACACCTCATGTTGCGTAAAAAACACAATATCAATTTTGCTTACAAGTTTGATGGTAAAATCAAGAAGGAGAATTTATGAAACTATACAATTCACTCAGTAGACAAGTAGAAGAAATAGTGCCAATTGAAGCTGGCAAGATTGGGATGTATACGTGTGGACCGACCGTGTATTCAACACCTACTATCGGGAATCTGCGGACTTTTGCCACCTCAGACCTACTAGTTCGTAGCCTTAAATATTTGGGGTACGAAGTGAAACATGTCATGAACCTGACGGATGTAGGACACCTCACGGGGGATAATGAAGGGGACAGTAGCCAAGGTGAAGATAGGCTGGAAAAAGCTTCGAAAAAAGAAGGTAAGACAGCGTGGGAGATTGCGGCAGGATATTCTAGTGAGTTTTTGGAAATTTTGAAACAATTAAATATTGTCCAGGCCGATATAATTTGTAAGGCTACGGATCATATCCCAGAGCAGATCGCCATGATACAAAAGCTCGAAGCGAAAAGTTTTACCTATAAAATAACTGACGGGATATATTTTGATACAGTTGCCTTTGAAAAAGCTGGTTTTAAATACGGCGAACTATCTAATTTGGATGAATTGAAAAAAGGAGCACGGCTGGAGCCAAATCCAGAAAAGAAAAATCCGCGCGACTTTGCGCTCTGGAAGTTTTCGCCTAATCCTTCGGCGAGCTCAGGACAGGCTCGGCGACAAATGGAGTGGGAGTCGCCATGGGGAGTAGGGTTCCCTGGGTGGCACATCGAGTGTAGTGCCATGTCGACCAAATACCTTGGCGATCAGTTTGATATCCACGTGGGAGGCGAGGATTTGCGTAGTACTCACCACCCCAACGAGATCGCCCAGGCCGAAGGGGCAACGGGCAAAAAACCATTTGTAAAATACTGGGTACACGGGGCGTTTCTCCTGGTGGACGCGGGCCGCATGGGCAAGTCCCTGGGCAATGCTTATACCGTGGCAGATATAGTGGCCAAGGGCTTTGATCCACTGGCTCTGCGCTATTTTTATCTGACAGGACATTACCGTAAGCAAATCAACTTTACTTGGGAGAGCTTGGGGTCCTCAGCCACAGCCCTGACCAAACTGAGAGAACTTTATCAAAATACTAAAGTGGATGGGGTAGACAGGGTGAGTTTGTCTAGTGAAAAGATGGAAAAGATTGATGGATATCAAGACAAATTTAAGGCTGCAATCGAAAATGATCTGAATATGAGCGAAGGCTTAGCGGTGCTGTGGGAAGTGGCCAAATCCAACATCTCAAACTACGACAAAGTCGACTTGATGATGCAGTTTGATAGAGTACTCGGGCTACAGCTGGATAAACCAATTAGCAAAGATGGCGCAGCCATCCCAGAAAACATTGAGAAACTAATTGAACAAAGAGAAGCCATGCGCAAAATGAGAAATTATGATGAGGCTGACAAAATAAGGCAAGATATTGAAAAACTTGGATACCATTTAGAGGATAAGGGGGGTAGGACGAGGGCGATAAAAAATATTAATTGACTCATGTAGTAGAATCTTGGTATGGCAAATAG
>JBAQEX010000029.1:0-22017 GCA_049286965.1 Microgenomates group bacterium
GGCCAGAATTGCGAAAAACTGGTAGGGTATGAGCCGGGATCCACAGCACGTCCAATTTTGGTTTTTTCCACGTTTCCCAGGCTAAACCTAGTTGTGTCCACAAATATTTTAGCGAGATTGTCTTGACGATTACATTGCTATATCCAATCAATTCACTAGGTACATTTGCATTTGGTCGGATAAAGAGGATAAATGTATGTTTTTTTGCGCTTGGCAGTCGCAACATCTCAGTGATAAGATGATATGAGTAGTTCTCTGTACCAGTGCGCTCACTGACAAAGGCTCTTGAGGCGTCAATCCCGATAATCATATCGTATAGTATACCAATGTATCATTAAACCAATATACCATTGAATAAAATGGTGTAATGGTCGAATGGTCTAATAGTAATTATTTCAGCGCCTTCCGGTAACTATCAATATTCTCAATCGCTCTCCCCGTCCCCTTCACCACGCAAAACAACGGGTCCTCTGCCACGTACGCCGGCACCCCTACCTCTTTGGTCATGAGCGCATCCAGATTGCGCAACGTGGAGGTCCCGCCACTCATCACAATCCCCTTGTCGATAATGTCCGAAGATAGCTCTGGCGGAGTCTCCTCGAGGACCGATTTGACCACTCCCACTATCTGAGAAAGCGGCTTCTGCATAGCTTGATAAATATCACTCGAGGTAAACACAACAGTTCGTGGCAATCCCGTCACACTATCCCGACCTTTGACATTCATACTCTCTTCCCGTGCCAGTTTTGTCGCTGAGCCAATTTTTATTTTTACTGCCTCAGCCGTTTGGTCTCCGATTATCAAAGAATGGTTACGCCTGGCAAAATCCATAATCGCCTCGTCCAGCTTGGTCCCCCCCACCCTAACACTTTTGTGTACCACCACCCCACCCAAGGCGATAACTGCAGCTTCCGCCGACCCTCCTCCAATATCCAAAATCATGTTGCCAGAAGCCTCTGCGATAGGAATCCCCGCCCCAATCGCCGCAGCCAGTGGCTCATCGATCAGATAGACCTGTTTCGCGCCTGCTGCCATTGTGGCGTCTTGGGCAGCGCGCCGCTCTACTTGGGTGCACCCTGCAGGCACACAAATCATGATCTCTGGCTTAAACAGCCAGTTCTTGCCAACGGCTCTGGTAATGAAATATTTAAGCATTGCTTCGGTGATTGCATAGTCAGCAATTACCCCGTCTTTCATGGGACGACTGGCCACAATATTGCCAGGCGTACGACCAAGCATAGTTTTGGCTTCGTTGCCCACTGCCACCACCTGCATATCCGCAATCGAGACAGCCACCACTGTCGGCTCATTCAGCACTAGCCCCTCCCCAGCCACCCATACCAGCGAATTTGCCGTCCCCAAGTCTATCCCTAGTCGTTTACCAAAGTTCATATGTTTGCATTTTACCACGCCTGTACATCTCAAGATAAATATCACATTTTCACGCACATACTTATATTACCGCATGATAATATTATTTACCGCACACTAGATAGCATTTATGCGTTTATTACGCCCTATTGACAGCGAATTCCTTCAGAACTATGATTAAAACATCCCCTACAAACTTAGACACATATCTGGATGTACAAGTTATGGATCACACCTACACAATACAAGAAGTTGCCACCAAACTAAACCTCTCTGACAAAACCTTGCGACGTTGGGAAGAGGCAGGGCGTTTCCGCTCGTCCCGTACCCTTGGCAATCAAAGACGCTACTCCCTAGAAGACATCCAAATCCTCGATGCCATCAAACACGGCACCATCAACGAACAAAAAGACCTCCTCACTATCGACCAAGCCGCCAAACTTTGTGGAGTGTCACCCTCCACCCTAACTCGCTGGGAAGATAGTGGCAAAATCCACCCCATGATTACATCGGGCAATACCTATTACCCGCGCCAAAAACTAACCGAAAAAATGGAAGAACTCAAGCAGGAATACCCAGAGCCAGTCCCGTCCGCTACGCCTAGAATCCAAGCTCAACCCCCCATTATCACACCCTCGCCGCGTCCAAAAATATCCCCTCCTGACATCCATCCCCTCGTGACGAATACATTGATCACCATCTTACTGCTCACTTTGTATCATCTAATCTTTAGTATCCGCTCGACTCCCATTTCACCTCGTGGACAGGCGGATGGATCCGTGCGTGGTGCTTCAACTACCCTCGCCACTGATCCGCGGGTCGATGATTTACTCACCAAATTTAAAGATCACGTGTCTGCGCAAATGCTCAAAGATGCCAAGCCAATTATCCCCACCACAATTTATCTGGATAACAGCTCCTATATCACGGGCACCGGAGTCATTGGTAAAGGCCAAGATCAAGCATCAATAGTCAGTGACAAAATCAAAGCTGGCACCCCCATTACTGCTTCATTCACCTCCGATTATGCCCCAGCCAAAAAATACTGGGTCACTGCTGAGAGTGGATCATTTACTCTCCACACCGACTTTGTCCTTACCAGTGACGCTACTTTCTCTTACAGCTTTATCGCGACAAACTCCGCAGAAGTTCAAGCCAGTACCCCCTCTGCTATAATAAAGCCATGAAAACGCCTAGAATCATTATCAAACCTTCTACCGCCAGACTGGTAATATTTCTCGCAACTATTGCCTTTATTTTGGGGGGGACTTTCCTCATGATTCGCTATGCTCAGGGATACAGACCCACCAAAACTGGCACAATCAAGGGTACGGGACTACTCTCAGCCAATTCATTCCCCCCTGCTGCCGAAGTGTACGTGAACGATAGGCTTACAACCGCCACGAACAATACTCTCAACCTCGATCCAGGTGAGTACAACATCGAAATCAAAAAAGATGGGTTTCATCCATGGATCAAAAAGCTCCACATTGAAAAAGAGCTCGTCACTGAAACAAATGCTCAGCTTTTCCCTACTTCTCCAAGCTTGGAGCCCTTAACCTATACGGGAGCACTAAACGCCATCCCTTCACCTGATGGCACCAAACTCGCCTTTACCGTAGCCTCATCCTCGGCTGTTGCCAAAAATGGCATCTACATCCAAGAACTCAACTCCTCTCCAATCTCCCTAAACAAAACCGCGCGACAGATCGCACGTACAGAACTCAGTTACGATTACACCAAATCTAGTTACACTTGGAGTCCCAATGGGAGTGAGTTACTGGTAGCATTTGCCAACGGTGCCCATATTTTACTAGACACCAGTCAGTTCAACGATTTATCCAGCCTCAAAGATGTCACGGTTCGTTTGCCCCAAATCCTCTCCGAGTGGGAGCTCGAGCTAGCCAGAGAAGAGCGGGTTCAACTCCTCAAACTACCAGACTTTATGGTCAGGGTTGCCACCACTTCGGCGACCAATCTCTACTTTTCTCCAGACAACAAAAAACTCCTCTACCAAGCTATCCTTGATACTGAGATCCCCTCAGGATTAATCCCCGCGCTCCCCTCCTCCTCAACCCAGCTTGAAACACGCTCAATCAAGGCTGGCTCTTGGTACGTCTACGATCTCAAAGAAGACAAAAATTTTGCGCTCTCAGAGGGCGTCCTCCCCGATCCCTCCCCCACCCCCTCCCCAAAATCTCGCCTCAAAAAATCCCCCATCGCTACTCCTGTCGCCATCTTTACCCCCGCTAGACTCACCTTGCTCGACAATCTCCAAGATCCGATCCCAGCCGAATTAGTTTCCTCACCTTCTGCTTTCCACAAACTCCAAACAAATATTTCAATTGCTCAATCAGTCATGCTTTTCAACGCCCAGTATTCCCCGATATTTATCGGCAATATCCAGTGGTATCCAGATTCTACCCACCTCATCCTTACCACCGATTCTGGCATCGATATCATCGAGTACGACGGCAACAACAGGCTCACAATCTATGGCGGACCCATGGACAAATCCATTGTCTATCCTTGGCCAGATGGCTCCAAGATCATCACCAGAATTGCATTCTCCGAAGGCACGCTCCCCAATCTCTACACCATCAAACTAAAGTAAGTTAAAATAGTCCCTAGTGTCCCGGTAGTTCAATGGATAGAACAGAGGTTTCCTAAACCTCCGATCCAGGTCCGATTCCCGGTCGGGACACCAAATATATGTTTACTTATTTGGAGCAAACTCACCTTTACTAAGCAACACTCGGAGCGTAGTTGCCACTTCCGCTCCCACCACATCGAGTCGAACCTCACCAGTATCTAGGTGATGGGCAGTACCTATCTGATGAGCAAAGGCTTTTACAATTGCGGTAGGGTGTCCTTTTGCCTTGGTCAGCTTCCTCATTTTAGCAACCTCTCCCTCTGAAAATGTAAAACTGGATCCACCATTCAAATCTGATACGCCATCTTTTTCATGATAATAACTAACCAGTCCATTATGTTGCAAATGTTCAAACATAAAAATCCTCAGAAGAAATTATTACTTCCCTCTTTCAAAGTCAGAGTAAATCAAGCACTCTTCCGCGTTTTCGTACTCAAATAGCTCATCAGGCGAGAAAATCAAGGCAATTTCTTTTTCTGCGTTGGCTGGCTCGTCAGACGCGTGGATCAAGTTTTGACTCCCAGACATCGCAAAGTCACCTCTGATCGACCCCGCTTCGGCGTCGTATCCTTTAGTCACTCCCACGAGCTTGCGCACAGCCGAGACGGCTTCTTGGCCCTCCCAGACCATCGCAATGATCGGAGTCCAGGTCATGAAGTTCTTTAAATCCTTGAAAAACGACTTTTCTTTGTGGTGAGCATACCAGGTATCTAGTAGTTCATCATTTAATCGCATCATCTTGAGCCCGATCAATTTCATTCCCTTGCGTTCAAAGCGGTGGATGATTTCCCCAATCAGCCCTCTCTGTAGTCCGTCTGGTTTTACTAGTACGACTGTGCGCTGCATGGACATATTTATCCTCCTATTTCTTAATTGATTATATTCTATCATGTCGGGGTGCTGGGAATCGGACCCAGTCCGCGCAGTTCCGAACCGCGCATCCTACCAGTGGACCACACCCCGTGGTCTATATAAAATACGTAGGCGGAGGCCTACACCCTACTGGACAAGTTTGCCTGGTATTCAGCGTAAGCTGAATCAAACTTACCAGTGGACCACACCCCGTATTATCCATCCAATTATACGCCAGAAAAACTAACTCAAAGTCTTTTCTCTATCTCTAAAAAACCCATCTCGAATATCTCTCTGTATATCTCTCCCAATGGCATCCATCAAATCAAATAGCTTATTTTTTGCTGCCATGTCCAGAATATCTTGATAAATCTTCATCAATTCATTCTGTTTATCCACAAACATCCAAGTAGGTATTTGATGATTCGTAGCTGTAGAATCCATGAGCAGATTTTATCAAAACAAATCAAACCATGTCAACTCATACAAATTACATCATTAGTTTCATCACCTCAACTAGTCCCCAGATAGCCAACCCCACAAACGCCAATGATCCCGCAAACGAAATAATTGGTTGTTTCACAGCGGCTATCGTCCGTTTTGGTGACAAGAACAAGAATATATTGAGGATCATGTGCCCCAGGAAGATCCCAACCCCAAATCCATACACATTGACCACATTAAATAGGGGTATATAGCCTGCAAAGTCATCTAGACCCAGGATAAATGGTACCGACATCGAAAGCATAAATAATCCCCAAAATCCACTTGCCTCTTCTTTCATACTGAGATTTGGAATCAATTTATTAAGTAGCGGCGCCACTGCTCGGTTTACCTTTTGTAATCCCCCCTCAAATACTCTGACAAACCCATACAAAGAGAAGATATATCTGCCTTCGCTGTCCTTGACATGATCCAGTCCGTCCTCAGCTAGGCGCAACAGCACGAGCGCCGCGATGACGATCATGAATGCCATGAGCCACTTCACTTCCCGAAACAAATCCCAGATCACAAGTATTCCCATTGTCCCCAAGCCATTCCCCAGCGCCGTCCCCGCCTCGATCATGACCCTATTTTTCCAGCCGGTATATTTAGTCATTAGTCGCCCGATAAAGATCGCAAAATCGATACTAGTTTTTAGATAAATTGTGACTCCCAGAGCCACATCACCCCACCTTAGTTCAGGGACAATCCCCTCTCTACCCACGACAAAACTATTAAGCAACAGAATCTGACCGTGGTATAACCCCCAGATCACTAAAAAAATAACTCCCGTTAAAGCTAAGGGGATCACCTGATCAGGGAAAAATTTAGTATTTGCGTCCATATCCAAATAGTTTACTTAGCCTTTGGTCCTACTACAACTGACCGGATCAATTTCTCGCTAATCAGCTCATTTAGCACTTTTTTAACGTCCGTTAGATTTACACTGCCCACCTGTTTCACTACCTCACTCGGATGGCGGATATCATCCAGGACCAGTGCCCGCATCCCATAAAACTGAGCCACGTCCATCGACCCCTCGAGGGATAGCGGCAGATGACCCAAGATATATTCTTTGGCTTTGTTCAGCTCGACCTCTGTGACAGTACTCGCTAGCTTGAGCATCTCTTCTTTTACTACTTTCATGGCCTCACCCAGTTTTTCCAGTTTCACTCCCGCCCTCACGCCCAGATACCCACAATCAAAATTCATATCCAAGTCGGCTTTGACATAATATGCCAGTCCTCGCTTCTCTCTGATTTCATTAAATAAGCGACTAGACATCCCGCCCCCCAAGACCACTTGCCCCATTTGCAGTGCCCACCGGCGCGGGTCCGTGATTGAGAGCCCCGGTACCCCCAGATAAAAATGCGCTTGCTCGGTCTTTTTCTTAAAGTGTCTATCCTCTGGTTTGCCATAGTCAGCCATTGTTTCATAATTGTCTAATTTGCCTGCTCTCATACCACCGAACTTGTCCTCTAGCAGTTTGAGTATTTGATCATTAGAATTTGTTTGGTTGTTGGAATTTGGTGATTGGTTATTAATCTTCCCCGCAACCACCACCAACATATTGCTACCGCTGTACCACCTACTCATATATTCTCGCAAGTCATCGCTCGTTGTTGCTCGCACCGTCTCTTTGGTCCCTATGATCATCCGCCCCATTGCACTTCCGTCATACATCAGATTTTCAAACTCCTCACTCGCCTTGCTCATGGGCTGGTCTTCGTACATATTGATCTCTTCTACAATCACTTCACGTTCTCTATTCAAATCATCTTGTGGGAGCGTCGGAGCAGTCAACATCTGACTCTGGATATCCAATGTCAGACCCAAGTGTTTAGCAGCTGAGGTGATGTAATAACCAGTGTATTCTTTGCTAGTGAATGCGTTTTGCTCGGCCCCAATTGAGTCCACCGCTTCGGCGATCGCCATGGGAGTAGGATATTTTTTGGTCCCTTTAAAAACCATGTGCTCTAGGACGTGGCTGATCCCTGCCTGCGGCAAGGTTTCGTTCCGTGATCCTGTTTTACACAAAACCATCGCCGTCACACTATCTACGCCAGGCAAAGGCACGCTCAAGACTCGCACCCCGTTCTTTAACTTGGAATAACTTACATCAAATTGCATACTAGTATCTTAACAGAAAAATATCCTCTTTCTAGTGTAAAATAATCATTAGTTTTACCGCGGGCCGATAGTATAGTGGTAGTACAGTACATTCGCATTGTACAGACGGGGGTTCGATTCCCCCCCGGTCCACCGATTTTCTTCCTAAATAGATATTCTCTCATAGAGATATAATGACCTGCCTCGCGGCAAGGCGGGTTTAAATCATTAAATCACTCGTAAACTCAGTCCAACTCCCCATAAACCGCCCACGATAATCAACATCCCGATCAATGATCCAGCCACCACCTGAGCCCAAGTATGATGTTTCTGATACACGCGTGCCCACATGACCAGGTATAACAAGCCGTATAACCAAAAGTATTGCCAGCCATAAAACACATTGATCACGGTAATCAGTACCGCGTTCACTCCCGCGTGGAGCGAAATTTTCCAAAACGTGGTCACGCCTGCAAATACAATGGCCACTGAGTAAAAAACAAGCAATATCGAGACCAACTCATTTTTACCCAGTTCATGTGCCAGCCAGATTCCCCCCATATGACAAATCAAGGTAAAGATATACAGGGGTATCCGCTCAGCTCTATTTTGTATGTCCCAATCTTTGATTTGCTTGTGGTACAGCATAGTCAGGAAAAAGATCAGCGGCACCACCGCGTCAATAAACAGAATTAGACCGAGGAATCTCCACCGCAACCCCTCCCTGACCGCAAACCCAATCGCCAACAAGATCGCGATCGGTATCTCCCATACAGGATCCAGCACTCTCGAGATTACCTCGGCAAAAATATCTTTAAATTTATATTTTCTCTTCATCACTTAATGCTAGCACATTTCACTATTTTCCAGAATTTGCTATAACTAAATCATGGGTGAGTCTATAGATGATATGTTCCCACATGAAACGATGGATCATGATAATTTTGCATGGATCCAAATATACGACCAAGGATTCAAAAAATTTGAATCAGTATTAGACCTCAAGGAAATAGCTCTAGATTTAGTTTCCATATTTTTCTTAATTGTTATACCGTATTTCGCATACAGAAACAGTCTGCCATAATAATTGATCATATGCACAAACAGATCACTATCATCGGCCCAATCGGCAGTGGCAAAACCACCGCCAGCCAGTTTTTATCCCATGCTTTGGCTCTCCCCTTACTAGACGTCGATCTCTACGAAACCAACCCCTTCCTCGAGGGTTATATCCAAGATACGCCCCGCTGGGCCTTTACCACTGAGCTCTTCTTTACCATGGCCCGTATCGACAAATTAAAACAAATCAAAACTATGTTAAAAAAGTCTTCCGTCATTGTCGACTCTGGACTCATCATGTCTCACTATGTATATACCAAAAATCATTTAGTGCAGGGCACCATGACCGCCTCTGAATGGGAGTTTTTTACTCGCATCATCCAGTCCTACCAATCATATCTCCCTGCTCCAGATATTGTTATTTATCTCACTTGCAGCCCCCTGGTCCAGCTAGCACGCATCAAAGCTCGGGGTAGGTCATTTGAAGCTGGCTATACCCTAGACTATCTCCAGTCCATCACCGATCGACTTGGTGAATATGCAGAAAGCCTAGCCAACGATCCAAGTACGATACTCCTCACCTTCGACTCCGAAAAATACGACATTACGAAAGACCGTGGTCAAAAAGAGCTTCTCTCCCTCATTACAAAGAACGGTTCTTTGTAATTTGCTATACTCTCCAAAGTATGCCAAATCCAACTCGCACAACCGTCATCATGTCCCCGCCCGATTTCTTCGCCATCGAATACTCTATCAACCCCTGGATGAACCTCACCAACAAAGTCGATCAAAAAAACGCGCGCTTTCAGTGGCAAACCCTGCACGATCTCTACAAAAATTTAGGCCTCGCCGTCAAACTCATCCCTCCAGTCAAAGGTTTGCCTGATCTAGTCTTTACCACCGATCACGGAGTTTGGATCCACGACACTTTTTATCTCTCCAATTTCCGCTTCCTAGAGCGCCAAAAAGAACAAGGAGTTGCCAGCACTTGGTACGCCAAACAAGGCATCAAAGTTCAGAACCTCCCTAGCGTTTGTTATTTAGAAGGAGGCGATGTCCTCGTACACGAAAACCAAATCTTTCTGGGTTATGGTTTTCGCACCTCGAGCGAATCGGCCCAGTATTTGCACAATACTACGCGCCTCCCAGTCGTCCCGCTCGAACTAGTAGATGAATCGTTTTACCACTTAGACACCTGCTTCCTCCCTATTTCAGCAGACTTGGCTTTCTATTATCCCCCGGCTTTCTCGGCGGGGAGTATCCACCAACTCAAGGCCCATTTTGACATTCTTTTACCCCTGACTTCTCACGAAGCCGAGGGATTTGCGTGCAACAGTGTTAAAATTGACAACAAAGTGATCTGCCAGCCCAACCCGACCTTTGAGCAAAAACTCATTGAGCTAGATTTGGTCCCCATTTCCCTGGAAATGAGCGAATTCAACAAGTCAGGCGGTGGCATCCACTGTCTGACTCAAATTATTAAAGTCTAGGAATCATATTTATGGAGACCAACCAGTCTCCTGCCCAAAAAGAAACAAAGTCATTACTCGCATCTGAGCTCCCCTTTTATCTCTTTGCCGGGACTATGCTCGCCCTCTGCGCCATCGATTTTGTCTCACACCCCGACTTCGGGGTAGCAAACATTGAGACCAGACATCACTTTATCGAAATTCTAGGTCCTTGGATCAAGTATATCGGCAACTACTGGATTAGTGCCGCAATCGGAGCTGGAGCAGGTGTCACAGATCACCTAGCTCGCAAGCAAACCGGAGAAATCTCAAAATTCCAGTTTCCCTGGCGCACCAAGTGGATTCTAGCAGGAGGTCTCACTATAAACCCAGTTATAGAGGGGTTTCCCAAAAATAACGAGCTCGTTGGTGATACCACAGTTGGTACTATCGGGTTCCTCTGGGGGTTCTTCGTTGCCCAAAGCGCATGTACGCGGATCGACTCACATCTCGGCGGGCGCCGCAATCCCCAGCAGCCCTAGCCCACTCTTTAGCACATTCGCCACGGCTTGGGTCAACAAATACCTCAGTTCATTCACTTCCCCATTCTCCTCTACTCGGCACGCTTGATAAAAACTATTAAATCTCTGTGCGAGTTCATAAATATAAGTTGCCACCAGGTGCGGCGCAAAGTTTACTCCAGCTTCAGAAACCACTTCTGGGTAGCGATAAATCCATCGCAAAATGCTCATTTCCTGCGCGTTAGGGTTGATCCCTTGCAACTGCGAGGGGTCAACCCTTAAAGTAAATTTCTTCAAAATTGAACTCGCTCTCGCATGCGCATACTGCACAAATGGTCCCGTATTCCCCTCCAGGTTCGTCATCTTTTCTGGCTCATAGACGATATCTCCCCCCACTGCCTGCCTCAGCACGGTATATTTGAGTGACCCCACCGCTACTTGGTCAGCTACTTTTTCCTGATCTTTGATTGAGCGTGCTCCCATTTTGGTCACAACAACGTCGCGGAGATCATTCAGTAGCCCTTCACCCGTGATCACCACACCGGTCCTGCTACTCATCTTGCCGGTAGTCAGTTTCATCATCCCATGAGGTATGTGGGTTGTCTTTGCCCGCAGCTCTGGATAGAGTTGTTCCATTACTCGCAGTACCACTTTGAAATATTCAGTTATCTCATTGGCCGTCACAATATACGACAAATCATATTTATATCTCTCCCATTTAGTCTTGGCTAGCCCCAAATCCTTGGCTTCATAAGTCGGCAGGCCCAGTTTATTGCGAAATACGCGGGTATGCATGCCATCTTTTTCACCTTTGTATACCACCGCCCCCTCCTCGCCTACCTCGAGCACTCCTTTATCTAGCCCCTCTTGTACCACATCTAGTCCCACAGGCCCCGCCTCACTTTCAAAAAAATACTCGTCAAATTTTGTGCCCAATCTTTGATAAATAGACTCAAAATATTCGAGACTCCATTTTCTCCCCTCGTGATACATATCCATGACGCCTGCGAGGACTGTCCTCGCAGGCCCGGTTCCCTCCGTAAGGCCGTCATAAATCTCTTTGTTCAAGGCGTGCATTTCGGCCTTGGCCTTTTCGTCTGTTTCATACTGGCCGGCACCATACGCATAAGCCTGCCCCATAAACTGCTGTCTCTCCTGCAAGGCCTGAACTTGCAGTTCTGTTAGACTCAACTTGAGCTCTACCATCTTCTTTTGCATCCCCCAGATGGATTTGGCCACGTGGAGTCCTACGTCCCCCTGATAACAGGCTCGTTCGACTTCTGCCCCGCTAGCTTCCAACAGCCGCGCCAAGCTCTCGCCTATCGTGTTGCTCATCAGGTGTCCTATATGCATCTCTTTAAAGGGGTTGGGGTCTGTGTACTCAACCATCACTTTCTTATTTTTCAAATTCTCATTCTCCCCATACCCTGGCTCTATCGCTTTCTTGGTCTGCTCAAGGAAAAATTTAGGTTTCAGGTAAAAATTGATAAAACCAGCTCCCGCCACCTCGATTTTATCAATACTTTGGTTTAATGGTTCATTGGTATAATGGTCTAATATCTCCACGATTTTCTCCGCCAGTTCCCGTGGGTTTTGTCCTAGCTGTTTTGCTAGTATCATCGCCACGTTGATGCTATAGTCGCCGTGAGACTCCTCCTTTGGATGCGTCACACTATACCCGCAGCTTGGAAGCTTAAGGTTACTGAGTACTTTGTCTACGAGTTCATTTATTATTTTCATATTGTCTTCATTTTATCATTCATTTCGTTCCTTGATTTCGAATTTTATTTGCGAGTTTCATCTGAAGTGAATATATTTCTACAAAACCCGCACTGGCGTTCACATTAAAATCATACCCCTCTTTGTTGTTAAAAGAAGCATAATCAAGTGCATATGGAGAAGTAAGTGCCACAACTGTCGCAGCTCCTTTAAATAATTTGATAGTCACTTCTCCCGTAACTCGCTCATTCACCTTGTCGTTATACGCATTTATTGCATCCATTACTGGATCCAACCACAAAGCTCCATAACACAGATATCCCCATTTTATATCCATCTGCTCTTTCATCTCATTTAGAACTCTAGTACAAACATATTTTTCTAAGTTCTTGTGAGCACTCAAAATCACATGTGCTCCAGGATGTTCATAAACTCCTCGATTTTTTAGTCCAATTAACCTATCTTCAAGTATTTGAGATGTGCCTACTCCATGCCTGCCCGCCAGTCTATTTAGTTTGATAATCAAATCTGCAAGTTCAAGCATCTCCCCATTAACTGCAATCGGCAAACCCGCTTCGAACTTGAGAGTTAGTAGCTCTGGCGAATCAGGAGCGTTTTCAGGCAAAGTATAGGTAGTCAAAAACTTGTGTATAGGAACGATCAAAGATGGATCTGTTACCTCTCCACCTTCCCATGTAATACCCCACATATTATCGTCATCTGAATAAGGTATGTCCACCGAAGCAGGGATAGGTATCCCATGTTTGATTGCATAGTTGATTTCTTCATTTCTATCCATTGCCCATTCCCGTACTGGTGCCAAAACTTTCATTTTGGGATTGTGAGTTAAGATATATCCATCCAATCTCACCTGGTCATTTCCTTTGCCAGTACATCCATGAGCGATTGCGTCACAACCATATTTCTTAGCAATCAGTACTGCATTTTTACTGAGTATTGCCCTGCCCATTGGTGTAGATAGGTAATAATTACCTTGATAGGAACAATTTGCCTTTATCCCCTTCGCAATATATTCATTTGCAAACTCATCTTTTAAATCTAGAAGTATAGCGTCGGTTGCCCCAAACCTTAACGCCTTTTGTCTGATTGCATCCAAATCATCATGCTGTTGTCCAAGATCAGCCGTCAGAGTCACCACCTGACAATGGTACTGATCTTGGATCCACTTGAGCATAACAGATGTATCTAGTCCACCAGAATACAAAAGTAGCACTTTTTTTACCTCCCCAAACTTTGCTTCATAAGACGAAGTTTTGATATAACTAGTTTTTGTTTTCATAATC
This sequence comes from Microgenomates group bacterium, assembly GCA_049286965.1. Taxonomy (GTDB): domain Bacteria; phylum Patescibacteriota; class Microgenomatia; order UBA1400; family UBA12108; genus CAJAUT01. Next base: position 13,520 of record JBAQEX010000029.1, read on the forward strand.
ATTTTTTCCTTTATTTGTATAGTTGACCGATCTTTAAATATGCATCTCGAAAATTTTCACCTTTTAATACCAAATTTAGTGCTTTTTCTGTCGCAAATAGTTCCTCAGTCATAGCTGTATTCAATTTATCCTGATCAGGTTGAATATTTTCCAGTAAAATCTTTGTCACCTTTAGACTATCCAGTGTTATTTCAAAACTATCCATGATCGGTTTCTTACTATCCTGAATATCTCGATTATATCCAGAAACTAGATTTGAGCTAAGGGAAATGACTTGAACATAATGTCCAAGCACCAAATGTACTTTACTTCTTAAAAGTTCAGCTATATCTAGATTTTTCTTTTGCGGCATGATACTTGAACCAGTAGTTAGGATACTATCAACTTTTAGGAATGCAAATTCTGATGTTGTAAACAACAATAAATCTGATACAAACTTATTAATGGTTAATAGAATTGAAACCAAACAAGACAGTATTTCCGCCTCTATTTTCCCTCTAGAGCTTTGACAGTACACAGGGTTTTCCTGTACTTTTTCAAATCCTAGTAGCTTTGCACAATACTCTTTATCTAGTTGTATTGGCACGCCATAACCAGCCGCTGACCCTAGAGGTGACTGATTGTTGATTTTATAGATTGTTTTAACAAGCTTTAGATCATCAAGTAAACTATCTTTGAAACTTGAGAGCCAGAGTGAGATTGACGACGGCATTGCCTTTTGCATATGCGTATATCCAGGCATAGGAATATTTTCATATTTCTTAGAAATATCATGAAATGATTGAATTAGTGCCAAAATATATTTTTGAATCTCTGCCAATTCATTCTTGTTGTACAACCTAAGAGCTGTAAGTACTTGATCGTTCCTACTCCTAGCAGTATGAATTTTTTTACCCACTACACCGCATTTTTTGGTTAAAAAACTCTCAATCTTGGTATGCATATCTTCGTCGCCTTGCTTTAGCTTAAATTTATCTATTTTCTCCAGCTTGAGAATCTCTTTTAGTCCAATCTCAAGAGAGGCTAATTCCTCAGTAGTCAAAATCCCAATTTTATGAAGCATTTTTGCATGAGCAAGAGATCCCAAAACATCATATTTAATTAATTTTTGATCCAGTAACAAATCGCCATTTGTTTCAAAGGCTTCAATCACACTATTAAATTCAATTTCATTTTTCTGCCACAATTTTTTCATATTTTCCTTTCGGGCCAACAAAAAAGCCCCTTCAACCTCCAAGCTAATGTGCTTGGACAGTTAAAGGGGCCCTTCACGGCTTTACCACCCTTCTTCAGCAATACCTACAAAAAATCCACCTCACGGTGGAATCTCGAAAAATAGGTATTACCCTCATTGTTTCAAGTACTCCGTTTCCGACATACTCTAGTGCGATTACGGACACTTCCGTCAAACATTTTGGTTTGCTACTTTTATCGGATCGCGACTCCGACATGTATTTCCTATTTACTTTTTAAAGCTAAATAAATATATCACAAAACATTAGCATGTCAAATAATTTCAAAATGATGCGATATATTGCCAAAACTCACTTTGTTCAACAAAAATACCTACAAAAAAAATTGCAAAATAAATAGTAAATAATTGTAAATAAATCCATAATATATCTGGAAATATCAATATAATCTTGTTTAAATTAATTGTTCTAAAACATTAAAATATATTGATAAAATATTAAATATAAAATCTGCTAGTTGACAACCTATGACCACAATTGATACAGTGATCTTTGCTATTAAAAACTTGTAAAGTCAACGTAAGTTGATCCTGAGTCTGCCGAAGGATTCTACAAATGAACAACCCAAAACTTTATACAGTCAAAGAAGCAGCCAAATTGGTCGGTGTATCCACCAATACCCTCTACAAGTATTTAGATGAAAACAAAATCAAGGCCGCTCGCGGCAGCGCCATCCAAGGTCGCTTTCGCATCCCAGAATCAGCACTCGAAGAATTTTTGGGAATCAAATTGTCAGAACCAGAACCCGTAGGGGCGACCTTTACGGTCGCCCGCACTGGCGAACCCACCATTCCAGAATCCCACGAGCAGGTACAAGACCTGCCCCTACCAAAAAATCACCTCCCCCTCCGCCTGGCTCGCATCTTGCTACTCCTCGCCCTCTTTGCCGTCCTTCTCGATGTATTCATCTCTCGCTCTATCTCATTGCCTGGCCAAATCTCTCGTCTGCTCTTCTTATTTGTCATGCTTCTACTCGCCTATCAAGAAGGCGGCTACCGTAGAGGATGAGACTTATGAACAGCGATGAAATAGCTCTCCAGATCAAAAAATACAAAGCCCGCAAAATCAAGGCCAAACTAGCCCATTATGGCACCATCCTCTCTGTCTTTCTCGGACTTTCCTCATTTGCACAAGATTTCTCTCTCTCTTCTCTTTATACTTTTCTCCTTTTCTCCCCCGTTCTGCTCTATTTTTCCCTGCAATCCTACAAATTTGCCAAAAAATCTCGCAAAATCAAATTGCGCCTTGCACAACTTGAAACAAGCGCACATTCAATGTATGCCAAATTCTCGCTCCTCAAATTTTTGAGTCAGCCTAGTTTTGCTTTCCGCCTCTCGCTTGTTTTGCTCTTCCTCATATTCTTTACTACCCTAGCTAGGGTTCGTACAGAAACACCACAACTCTCTATGTCTATCCTGTCTAGGGTGCACTAATATGCTAAAGCTCTGGATCGCCTACAACATTCTAATTATCGCCCTCATCTTTGGGACCTCGATCAGTCACGCCCAAAATCTCTCCAACTACCTCCTCCCGCTTTTACTCCTCCCTCTTCTGTATTATCTCTGCCTTGAAATCCTCAAGCCCCGCAAAAAACACAAACTCTCAGATCCCACGGTTTTTGCCGCCGACCTCACAACCCCCACCGCTTCCCTTGCCATCGAAGGTGAAGTGATGCCAAACAATATTAGCGACGACAATCGTCGCCTCTTCCTCAAGCTCGTAGGCTCCACTGGTCTCTCGGTCGTGATCATGGCCATCTTTGGCAAAAAATCCGCTCAGGCTGCTTTCTTTGGCTCTGTCCCAGGGCCCGGCACCGTCGCAGTCAAAAATATTGCCGGCGATACCATCGATCCAGCCGAGAAACAAAGTACCGATGGCTACGAAATCTCCCAAGTCGACGATTCTTCGACCCCATCTTACTATGGATTTGTGCATAAAACTGGTGCATGGTATATCACCAAAGAAGATGCAACTGGCGCTTATCGCTACGCCAAAGGCTCAGCCGATTTTGCCACGGGCTGGACAACTCGCGTGGGCCTCGCCTATGATTATTTTGACAATACCTTCTAATCAGTAGATAGTGACCACTATGAAAAACACAATCATGCCTGCCATTTTGGTTACACTTGCCTCACTGCTAGGCACTATCTCTGCTGGGTATATTACTAGTCGAGCTGTCAACATCCGTCTCCAAGACAATTTCAACCGCGAAGCAGACCAAATCGCCAACACTTATTACACCAAGCTCCACACTCACGTTACGATCCTCGAAGGCATGCGAGGGTTCTGGGACGCAACTGGCAATTTTACCCAACACAACCTGACCGATTATCTACAGTCACTCGATCTAGATTCAATTGATAAAGCCGGTGTTTCCGCTTATTTTTATATCCCCGCAATAGCCAAAGATAATCAGCGTATTTTTGAAAAAAATGTCAAAAATGAACCAAACACTCCCTCCGTTTATAGTACTTATACCATCCATCCCAGTTCGACAGAACAATTTCTCTATCCCCTCACCTATGGCTACCCCTTGGCAGGTAGAGAAAACGTAATTGGACTCGATTATGGCACCATCTCGCTGCGCAAAGACGCAATCGAATACGCCAGGGATACAGGCTCCCTTGCCACCACCCTTGCCATGACCCTCCAGACCACCGGCAATCCTGGGTTTTTCTTCTTCCTCCCGCTATACAAATCGCGCTTACCTCTCGAGCGCCTCCCCGAACGCAGGTTAGCTTTTGCCGGAGTCGTTGGAGCCTCGTTTCGTGCCGAATCGGCCTTTGAGCAAATCTTTGGCGGTAGCGATCCCTATCCTTATCTAGACTTTCAAGTCTACCAAGGTGCCGCCACTACTCCTAATCGACTCCTCTATGATCACGACAAAAATTTTACCGCCTCAAAACCGCATTTTACTGCTTCTCGCCTCATCCGTCTCCAAGATCAGACCTGGACCATCCTGATTGAGTCCAAACCCAGCTTTTCTCTGGTTGATCCAGAACAAAAGCTCCCTGTTTATGTCTTCGCATTTGGCATCATCATGACTATCTCGCTCGCCCTTTTCTCCACCTATAAACTGTCAAGGATTCGCAGTTGCAACAAACTATAGCTCATCTCTTATTTTCTGATAAACTCTCACTATGGCAGCACTTACCATTCCTGGTGATACAAACTACGATTGTCTCATTGGCCAGTCGGCCAGTGCCACAATTGATACCTATGCCATCTCCAACGACTCTACTCTCCTAATCGATACCGATACCTATTACTGTTGTAGTCACGTGGGAGCCACAACTGGCAACAATGGTTCATTTGATACTGTCTCCTCTGGCATGGTGGGTAAAGTCAGGATTGACGGTACAGCCGCCAAAATGATTCCCTACAAAGGCGGATCAGGCACTACCCCCAATCTCTTTTTGGGTCTTGCCATCTCTTCACTCACCTACGCGTCCAACGTAGCTACCTGCACCACAGCTGCACATGGATTGACGGTAGGCAGCAACGTCTCAATCCGCATTGGTGGAGTGATTGGTGCTACTACCACCCAGGGCTACAACGGAGTTTTTACAGGTTTAGTCACCAGTGCCACGGTCATTATTTATCGCCTTGCAGCAGACCCTGGGACATCTACTATCACCAACGCCCGCATGGTGTATTATCACAAAGTCTATCAGCCCACAGGCAGTGCCATCACTATCACAGCCGCCAGTACAACCGGCGCCGCCGCCCCTTGGATTGCCACCATCACCACGGGCTCTGCCCACGGTCTCTCAGCTGGTGACTATGTCACAATCTCTGGTGTGACTCCAGCTGGATACAATGGCAACTGGCACGTCCAAACCATTGTCGACACGACCAATTTTACTATCTGGATGAATGCTACCCAGACCGCGGGGTCTGCCTTTGGCACCGCCACCAAAAACGTCTATTCTTATCTGCTTGGCTTTTTCTCATCCTTCAACGCAGCTCCCTTGCCTACCGGCGTAAACGGAGCTGGTACGGTCCCAGCCACGGGTTTTGTCAAAGTCAAAAATGTGACTGGGGGATCATTCACAACAGGAGCCCTCTCAATCGAAGGCGGTACTACCCCTGCCGCCACCGCCGTCGATCACGAGTATCCCGCCTGGATCGAGCTCGTTGCTCCCCTCACTGGTACTTGTACTGTTGCCCGTACTGCCAGTTTTGAAACAGTCGGTGACTGGTTTTATCCAAGATTAGTCCCCAAGACTTCAACTAGCATCACCCGCGCTGGTACTACCGCCACCCTAACCCTGACTGCCCACGGTGTCACAACTGGTAGCATCGTCACAATCACGGGCGCCTCCCCTGCAGGCTACAACGGAGAGTACGCTGTCCAAAATGTCACTGCCAATACTTTTGACTATGTCATGGCGGCCGATCCAGGTGGTAGTGCGACTACCCAAGGCGACTTTATTACCCAAATTTGTACTAGTGGAGCAGCCAATCAGACCATTCAACTACCTGCTCCACTCACCAACACCTATTATCCCGGGATCTGGATCGAAACAGCCGTAGGTAGCAATACTTACGAATTTTACCCATCATGCAATATCGCCGCAGCTGTGGGCACTGTGGCCACCAATAGTGCCCAAGGTGAGCTTGTCTGGATCTCCGTCCAAGGACTTGTGCGCATCGGCAACGATGGCACCAATGCCAATGGTTATGTGCCCATCTCAGGCTTGCGCATCCGCGTCCCGAACATTGTCACTTCAGTCACAACTAAAGCTCTTACCATCGGAGCTTACCCCCACGTAGCCGTACCCGCCACCATCACTGGTCGCTACTCTCTCGCCACCACCGGTGGAGGCGTGATCGATTTAAATGGCATCAACTGGAGCTGGAATGCGACCCTCGCTCAAGCTTATTCAGTCAGCATGGTTAATGTAGGAGTACTAGACGGGCTAGGTTCAATTTCTGAGATTGCCGCCCCCCTCATCTTCACCAATGTCGGCATCGGTACTAGTGGTAGTGGTACCAACGCCGTCGCCAGTTTTACTTTTTCCCTGTGTTTCGCCGGCGGTACCTTTACCGACTTTATCGTTGCCGGTCACGTGGCAACTAGTGGAACTACTGGTCAAAATAAATCCGCAATCACCGACTGTTTCAACTTTACTTTCAACAACTGGAAAATTCAGCTCTATCCGATACGTCGCTCAGCTTCAAGCACCTGTTGTACTCTGACTCGCTGCAACAATTTCACAGTGACTGGTTACAAAGCCATCGGTGCTCGCACCGACCTGGTTACTTGCTCCTATATCACCTTTACAGGGAGTAGCTACGCCGATTTGACCTCTGGCACAACTACCACAACTACTCCGTGTTATCGTTGGCTCTTAAGCACCAATACCAGCAACTGTACCTTTAGTGGTGATGATTTTTTTGGTATCGCCAACGTCAATCCTTATCTCGGAGTCTACAACATCATCTCGGCAGCTAGTGATATTAAGGTTAGAAACATTGGTAGTGCATCATCACCGCTCTCATTAGGTCCTACCAACGCCGCAGCTCGGTTTTTGGTCGGGGCCGCCGGAGCTGGCTCCCAAAATCTCGAGTTCAAGCGTATCTATACCGCCAATACCAGAACTAGTATCGACACAGGTATCGACAACTCCTACAACAACATTATCTGGGAAAACTGCTGGTTTGATGCCGCCGATACTTACTCGGTAGCCTCGTTAAATACTCTCATCAAAGGAGAACGTGCAACCAACGTAACTACCTTGGTCGGTGCTGTCTATGGCTCACATTTCCAAGACTATTTTGATAGCACCACCACTGGCAAAATTGTGATTGCAGGAAACGAAAAAACTACGGTTGAACCATCGGCCAGCTCTTATTCAATCGACACAACCGGCATCGGCACTGGCTTCAACTCCACCAATGCTTTCTACATGCCAAACGTAAATGACCAAATCACCTGGACCTACCCGTGGTACGTGATCGGTCACAAGAGTTTTAGCACCGCTGCCCCCACCATCACTATCAACGCAGTCACGACCAGCACCAATATCAATTTATTTTATGACATCGACAAAGGCAGTGGCTTTACAGGGTCGTTTAAAAATCTCTCGTATCGTCGTGCAGGAGGTGGCGGTACCTCAGGCCAAACCAACGTCACCATGACAGACACAACGGGGGTTGCAGTCAATGACTATGTTTATGGCACGGGGATTGGGGTAGCAGCCAAAGTGCAGTCGATCACCAATGGTACAACCATCGTAGTCACCGTCGCCAACTCTGGTACGGTATCTGGAGTTCTCAATTTCAATCAAATCCCCAACGAAAGCGCTATCGACGCATCAGTCGGGTTCAAACTCAAAGTCCGCGCCAAAACAGGCACGGCTGCCACCACCAACCTCCTCCAATTTATCGCGATCCCCACCGTGGTCGACTCAACCTCCATGGCTTACCAATATCCACTCGATTTGGCCACCATCACCCTGACCAACATCGTCGTAGGCTCCCGTTACGAGATTTACAATGTCACAACTAGTTCTACCCTTTCATCAGGTACTGCCGCTACCACTTCCGTTTCTGTCACTGCTTCAGCTTCCGTCAATGACACCATCAGGATCAGAGTACGAAAAAGTAGTGGCGGTGGCACCGAGTATCTACCATTTGAAACCAATGCGACCGTCAATGCATCACTTGAAGCTAGCGTCTTTGTTTCTCAGGTAATCGATACCATTAGCAGCTAAGTACAATCATGACCAATCTCAACTCACGTCTCTATCTCCTCATTACCATTACCATCTTGCCATTTATCGTCTATACCGGTTTCCTACACTACCACAAATATGTACAAGAACAACAAAACTCATATCGAGAACTCTCAATCATCTCCACCATGATTGCCACCGAGCACAAACAAGTTACCGAAGGAGTACGTCAACTCTTGATCGCCATTGCCACTACCCCAAGTGTCATCAGTGGCCATCCAGGTGGATGTAATATATTTTTAAATAATCTCAAAAACAATTACGTCCGCTACACCAACTTTGGAGTCGTAACAAAAAATGGGGAAGTTATTTGTGCAGCCGATCTGGAGCAGGCCCTGGCCAATCCGCCCTCTCTTGATCTAATCCAAGAAACCATTAGGAGCAATGGTTTTTCAATCGGAGCCTACTACCCCACCAAGTCAGGCAACTCTGTCATCAATTTTGCTTACCCCATCGACCAAAATTCTTTGATTTACGCTTCACTTTCACTCGATTGGATCTCTGA
>JBAQEX010000030.1:0-16148 GCA_049286965.1 Microgenomates group bacterium
ACTCCACTTGGCGTCATCGAACACCCAATTAATCCCCTTGGCATCGCCCTGACCGCGGGGGCTACCTGGGTGGGCCGCAGCTACGCGGCAAACATACCCCTCACCAAAGATTTGATCGTCCAAGCCGTCAGACACGAAGGCTTCTCGCACCTTGATATCTTCCAGCCTTGCGTGACCTTTAACAAATTAAATACTCAAGCTTGGTTTATCGAGCACCTCGAACCATTGCCAGCTACTTACGTCCCAAATGACAAACTCAATGCCTGGGAACAGTCAGAACGTATAGACAAGTTGCCCATAGGTTTGTTTTACGAGACAAATGAAGTTTTGCCTTTCCACAAACGCATCCCCAATTTAAACAAAGCCAATTTAGTTTCGCAATTCCCACAGTCCGTCGATCTCACGCAGGCCATGGCGGAGTTTAGCTAAATCATTTCCCTCTCAACAATTTTTGATTCCCATCACTAAATATTATATTTTGCAGTTTACCCATAAACGATGTATAGGCAGAATATAATTCAAAATCGTCAACTTCTGGTAAAACCTATCGGTCCCTTCAAAAGCGATCAATACAGGTATTAAAGATGTTTAACTAATTCTCCTGACGAGTAACATACATAACCCTGTCTGGATAGAGAGTTATTTAAGAAAGATGCATCCCAAGATATGTTTCTCACAAGAGAAAGTGCGCCAGAATTCCTTGCTTCTGTTTCAATGAGTAACGACATCTTCTGCCAGACCCCCTTTCGCCTATTTTCTTCATTTACAAAGGCAATCCCTACGCTATAATCGGTGTAAACTTTTCTACCCGCATACAGCGTAGTTACTCCAATCGGCAAATTGTATAAATATGCGAGCACAGCCGCAGCCCATCCATAATTAAGACCCGAATCAATGTTATTAATAGTATCGCCTATGTCTTGATTTGGGAATGGTCTAGATTCAAAATCAATAAGATTATCCCTATAACTTGCTAATGAAGTTATGGTTCCCGTTCTCCGAGAATAGGTCTGGTACCTGAAACTATCTTTTCTCATATCTACAGTATACTTCCACTATCAAGCACCTATGAACATTGCCCGAAACCCTACCTCTATCTCTCAAGGTAACAACGCAACCAATCCTGCTTCTTTCTTCGACTATAGGCAATCGCCAAACTTGCCAAAAATTTGGTATAAATTTCCGCCAATTCATCTTTATGGACATCAGGTCGCAATCTATAATTGATTTTACTTACATTTAGGTATTGGGATTGATTGGCTATCACAATTTCGTCAATCACATGTCTAGCAAAAATATCTTCCACAAATGGAAATCTTTGTTTATGGGTCATCGCTTTTGGAACCATGCGAGAATTTAGCCTCACCTTTCTCAGCAACTGAGCTTTAAACACACCAGAATGATACCCTCCATCGTCAATCCATTTTGATTCTTTTGGCTCAATTACGCTGGTCAGTAATTTGAAAGGGATATACGGTTCTTGATTTACATATGTCCACCAAGGTGCAGTATTATCAAACAAATTTTCAATCGTCTCATTCTTAGGTAGGATGGGGGCGCTTTGACGTTTCACTGATGATTGCATGAAACTCGGGTGCAGCTTTTTTGTCAAATAACCGTTTTCGATTAGTCTGGCCGTAATGATATTTTTTGGTGATGGTTCAATAAAGTGCATATCTGGAGAGATAGTATATCACTAGGGGACAAATAGAGTGAACAATACCCGAAATCATGGTATGATCATCTATTATGCAATTCACGCTCAAATCCAACTTTCAGCCATCTGGCGACCAGCCAGAGGCCATCACTTCCCTCGAGGCAGGGATCAAATCTGGCGCGCGCGACCAGGTCTTGCTTGGCGTCACAGGCAGCGGCAAAACCTTTACCATGGCCAATGTTATTCGTGACTTAAACATGCCCACGCTCATCATCTCCCACAACAAAACGCTTGCTGGCCAGCTCTACCAGGAGATGCGCGATTTCTTCCCAGACAACGCCGTCTCATATTTTGTCAGTTACTACGACTACTACCAGCCCGAGGCCTATGTCCCCAGTAGTGACACCTATATCGAAAAAGAAGCCACCATCAATGAAAGGATCGATAAACTCCGCCTGCAGAGTACCACCAATATCATGACCAGAAATGACGTGATTGTCGTGGCCTCGGTCTCTTGTATCTACAACATCGGGGACCCCAAAGAGTACGGCAAATACGAGCTTCCCATTTATCTCGGACTCAAAACTACTTGGGCAGAGCTAGGAGAGAAATTGATCGGTATGCAGTACGATCGCTCTGACTACGAATTTTCTAGGGGTAGTTTCCGCGTCCGTGGCTATACTATGGACATCTATCCCGCCTACCAGGACGTCGCCTACCGGATCGAGTTTGGGATAGATGATGTGACCTCCATCACCGCCTTTGACCCAGTCTCCGGCAAATCAGTCCCAGAAAATATTGGCAAAACTGGCATCGTCATCTTCCCCGCCAAGCTGTATCTCGTCAACCAAGAAAGATTTAAAAATAGTGAGGCACAAATCCGTATTGATCTAGACAAAGAGGCGAACTCCCTCAAAGCCAAAAACAAACTAGTCGAAGCTCAGCGGCTTATGCAGCGCACCAACTACGACCTCGAAACCCTCAAAGAGCTCGGGAGCGTCAATGGCATAGAAAACTATTCGCGGTATTTTGATGGCCGCAAAAGTGGCGAGCGACCCTTTTGTTTACCCGATTTCTTTAGGCACGCCTACGGCGACAACTGGCTTTGTATCATCGACGAGTCCCACATGACCGTTCCCCAGATCAGGGGGATGTTCAATGGCGACCAAGCTCGCAAACACACTCTGATCGACTACGGTTTTAGACTCGAAGCAGCCATCGACAATCGTCCGCTCAAGTGGGACGAATTTTATGATCTGATCCCAAAGACTATCTACGTCTCTGCCACTCCCAATGAATTTGAATTAGATTTAGCAAAAGAGTCTGCATATCAAACTCCGGGAGTTAGATATGAGGAAAAGGATCAAACTCCCGGAGTTATACAACAATTAGTCCGCCCTACAGGCATCGTTGACCCAGAGATAGAAATCAGGTCATCCAAAGACGAAATCCAAAATGTCATCGAAGAAATCAAAAAGCGAGCACTCCTGAACGAGCGGGTCCTCGTGACCACCCTCACCAAAAAGACCGCCGAAGATTTGAGTGGTTATCTCATCGAACAGGGCATCCGCGCCAAATATCTCCACTCCGATGTCAAGACGCTCGAGCGCACCGACATCTTAGATGCTCTGCGCAAAAATGAATTTGACGTACTAATCGGCGTCAATCTCTTGCGCGAAGGGCTCGACCTACCAGAAGTCACTTTGGTTGCAATTCTCGATGCTGACCGCGAAGGGTTCTTGCGTTCGCGCGTCTCCCTGATCCAGACCATGGGACGGGCTGCCAGGAATATCAAAGGCGAGGTGATCCTCTACGCCGAGACTATCACAGGCTCCATGAAAGCCGCCATCGAAGAGATTCGTCGTCGCCGCAACTACCAGCTCAATTACAACCAAAAACACTCCATTACTCCAGAAACGATCGTCAAACCTCTCCGGGAAAAAATTGTGGAAAACGATGCAGATGACTTGGCGTGGCAGGGTCTTGAAAGCAAATCAACTAACACCCTAATGCAATTAAAAGCCGAGTCTCTAGCTCCCACCGACCGCGAAAAATGGATCAAAAAACTTGAGCGCGATATGAAAAAGCTAGCTGGCGATATGCAATTTGAACTCGCCATCCAAGTGCGTGATAAAATTCGACAACTTAAAGGAGACGTCACTTAAAGGGTTGACCCCTTAAAGTCAGAATATTTGGACTTTAAGGGGTCAACCCTCAAAACACATAAAACCATATGACTGACTTTATCAAAATCCGCGGTGCGCGCCAGCACAATCTCAAAAATATCGATCTCGATATCCCCAAAAACAGGTTCGTGGTCATGACCGGCGTCTCAGGCAGTGGCAAATCCAGCCTGGCATTTGACACCATCTATGCCGAGGGTCAGCGTCGCTACGTCGAGTCCCTCTCTAGTTACGCCAGACAATTTCTAGGACTGATGGACAAACCCGACGTCGATCGCATCGACGGCTTATCTCCTAGCATCTCCATCGACCAAAAGACGGTCTCCCACAACCCACGCTCCACCGTGGGTACTACCACCGAGATTTACGATTATCTCCGTTTACTTTTTGCCCGCATCGGCCACCCCAAGTGTCCAAATGACGGCACCGAGATCAAAAAGCTCTCACTCGACGAAATCACCACCCTCGTGCTTGACGAAACTTGCAAGGTTACGAACCTTGTAAAAAAAGTCCCCCACGTTTTTACGATCCTTAGCCCCGTGGTGCGCAATAAGAAGGGGGAGTTTAGGGACCTCTTCGACAACCTCCGCTCCAAGGGTTTTACAGAGGTGATCGTCGACGGAAAAGATTTTAATTTGTCAGAAGAATTTGACCTGCTCAAAACCAATCCTCACACAATTCATGCCATAATCGACAAAATCAGCGTGACCGCGGCCTCTTTCAAAGATCCGATCTTTGTAAGTAATTTAAAAACTAGGTTAAACAACAGCATCGAGCAAGCCTGCAAGCTCTCGGTCGGACTAGTCATTTTAAAAACCAAAGAAACAGAAATTTTATATTCCGAAAATTATGCCTGTCCGTTATGCGGTCATTCACTCTCTGAGATCGAGCCCCGGATGTTTAGTTTCAACTCGCCCCTCGGGGCTTGTGAGACCTGCAAAGGCCTGGGCAACATCCAAAAGATTGATCCCGCTCGCATCATCAACCCTCGTCTCTCTTATAGTGAAGGCGGCGTCTTGCCCCTTAATCGCCTCCTCATGGCCGACACTTGGTATACCAGACTCATCAAAGCCGTGGCAGAAGCAGAGGGCATCAGGCTTACCGCCCCCCTTGGCGATCTCTCCGCCAAAGAAATGCATTCACTTCTTTATGGCACGGGTAAAAAATACGATGTGGTGGGCACCAACAAATCTGGCCGGCCCACCAAAATAGTCGAGCTCTGGAATGGCATCATCCCCCGCCTCGAAGCCCACTATTTTGAAACCCAAAGTGAATGGGCCAGGCTCGACCTCAATCAATATATGAAAGAAGAGCTCTGTCCCACTTGCGCGGGCGCCAAACTCAAAAAAGAAGTGCTCTCTATCACGATCGACGGCTTAAATATCAATGAGATGACTCACCAGTCAGTCTCAGAGCTACAAAAATATTTTGCACAGGATCTCAAAGATCGCTTAAATCCTTACGAGCAGCAGGTGGGTGAGGGCATTTTAAAAGAAGTCACTAGTCGCCTTACTTTCCTCCACAACGTAGGACTCGGCTACCTCGATTTAGCTCGCCAAAGTAAGACGCTATCAGGTGGTGAGCAACAGCGGATTCGCTTGGCCAGCCAAATCGGCACGGGCTTGACTGGCGTGCTCTACGTGCTTGACGAGCCTAGCATTGGCCTCCACAGTCGCGACGTCGATGCTCTCATTGCCTCGCTCAAGCGCCTGGTGGACCTTGGCAACACATTGATTGTAGTCGAACACGACGAGGAAACCATCAGAGCAGCGGATTATCTAATCGAGTTAGGACCGGCTGCGGGAGTCCACGGAGGTCACTTGACTGCAGAAGGGTCGGTAGCACAAATCAGCAAAGACAAAAACTCTATCACAGGCGCTTATCTATCGGGTGTCAAAAAGATCCCCGGCAATATCGCACCCCTCATTACCACCCAAGGCACGCTCAAACTAGTGGGCGCTCGCTCTCACAACCTCAAAAATATCACACTCAACCTACCCCTAGGCAATCTCATTGGAGTAACTGGGGTCTCAGGTGGAGGCAAATCCACTCTCATTACCGAGACGTTATACCCTGCACTCAAATATTATTTAGACGGCACTTTCATGGACGGAAGTGGTACTTATGATCGTTTAGATGGCTTTCATTATCTAAAGTCGGCTTACCTCGTAGATCAGTCTCCGATTGGTAGGACACCTAGGTCCAATCCAGCTACCTATGTCGGATTTTTTGACGATATCCGTGAGCTCTTTGCCGCTACCCAGGACGCTCGACTCAAAGGCTTTGATAAAGGGCGGTTTAGTTTCAATATTAAAGGGGGCAGGTGCGAGAAATGTCAGGGCGGGGGAGTCATCAAAATCGAAATGCAGTTCTTGCCGGATGTTTATGTGACCTGTGACGTCTGCCACGGCGAGCGCTACAACGAAGAGACTTTGACGGTCAAATACAAAGGGATGTCCATTTTTAATATCCTCAACATGACTTTGGCCGATGGCGTGTCATTCTTCAAAAATTATCCCAAGATTCATCGCAAACTCCAGCTCTTGGTAGACGTGGGACTGGGATATCTCAAGATCGGCCAGCCAGCCCCCACCCTCTCTGGTGGCGAGGCACAGCGCATCAAGCTGGCGCACGAGCTGGGCAAAAGGGAAGGGAATAACGCACTCTATATCCTGGACGAACCCACAACCGGCTTGCATTTTGACGATATCGGCAAGCTCATGGTGACACTCAAAAGATTGGTACAAAAAGGTAACACAGTCGTCGTGATCGAACACAATCTGGACGTGATCAAAAACTGCCAGTACCTCATAGACCTAGGCCCCGAAGGCGGCTCAGAGGGCGGCAATCTCGTTTTCCAGGGACCTACCGAGGATATCCTCAAAGTCCCTCACTCCTACACCGCTAAATATTTGCAAAAATATCTGTAACTAAAATACCCTCACATTTGCGTATTTAAATCCGCTATCATTATCAACTACACCTATCGGCTTCTCTGCGGTCACACTATCCATCACAGGGGTGATAGACTTGCCTCCAAGCACCACTACGCTGCCGTGTTCCTTGAGATTTTCTACCCCAAATATAGGCCGCCATTCTTCACCCTCCATCTTTTCAACCGAGCAACTTGTACCAGCCGCTATAATTATTTGCCCTAGGCTTGCTGCAATCTCTACCCACTCTACTGGAACTTTATCAGAGCGGCGCAACATGTAATGAAATCTACCATCACCTTCAAAATTGATAATACCTAGCAAAGTCATAGTATAAGTTTACCTTATGGGTCAATGACCTACCATGCTTATTGTAAGTCAAAGTTGATTATAAGCAGCCCATGCCACAAATGACTGATCAATCTAATAGGTAGTTCCTCAGAACCAATCTGAAACATTGCTCCCGTAGACTCATTGTGCTGTGTGATCACAGCTTCCTCTCTAGTTCGCAAATGTCTCAATCTAATTGAATCATTTTCGTACAATGCAATCGGGAAAAATGGCAGTAGCAACCCAGGGCTTATCAAAGTTCTTCCACCAAAAATCTCACGTCGAGCTGTAACAACATAAAAATCACTAGCATTAACAGTAGTTCTTTCTAGAGTTATGTTTGTAGGCATACCGTCTATAATAACACTATGAGTCAAATCCAGACAAGATAAATTTATTTCTTAGGTTGTGGCAAGCCATATGCTGGCGGAGCAAGCATTACGATTGGCTTATCATTTGTACCTATCACCCTCTCCAACTGTCCTACCAAATTCCTAAGTCGCAATACCCCAAACCCATCCCCCAGAAAAACAAATCTCACTCCCTCACTAGACATCTTATTGCTCTACGCATACTTTCTACTGCCTTTTCGTACTCGATCAAATCATCCGCACTATAAAATACGATACGCCCACCCTCTGTGACAGACTTACCGACAGCAGAAGGAAATATGTCAATATCACCTCCCAGCAAACAATCAGCTAAAGGTTTAAATCCGCGCTTGCTTTTTATTAATCCTGTCTCCATTGAAACGTAAACCATTCATATATTATATCCTATAACACTCTAAAACTCCATCAAAGTATATAATACTACCATATGACTAGTCTTGCCTGGCAAACCATCCATGATTTTCACGAAGCCCCTGGCACTTGCGGGGTCTACCAGTATTTTTCAGGCGACAAACTCCTCTACGTCGGCAAGGCGGTCAACTTGAAAGCTCGCCTTAGCAGTCACGCCCAAAACGCCCGAATGGACGCCAAAGAAGCCGCGATTGTAGCAGGGGACACCATCAAATTCACCCTCTGCGACACCGAGTTTAAAGCCCTCATGCTCGAGTCCGAGCTCATCCGCACCCTGAGACCCCCTCACAACCGTGCCTGGAAAGACGACAAAACCTATCTCTATATCGTGATCGATTTATCCGACGAGTACCCACGTCCCCGTTTCGACCGTGCCCACGACCTCAAAACCAATCCTCGTTTCACCCAACCAGACATCAAATTCAAGGTTTTTGGACCTTTTCCAAACGGTCAAATCGCCCAGGAAGTCCTCTCTGCTATCCGTCGCCTGATCCCATTTTGCATGGCCAAACGAGTCACCACCCACGCCTGTTTTTACTCCCGCATCGGGCTATGCGATCCCTGTCCCGCCAACATTTGCAAGGTTACGAACCTTGCAAAACAGCTCGTTCTAAAAAAACAATATCGCAAACAAATCCGTCAGATGATAAAAATCCTCTCAGGCAATATTGACCCTGTCATCAAAGATTTAACCACCAAAATGAAAGGTTTTTCAGATTCACAAGATTTTGAATCAGCCCTCAAACTCCGCAAAGACATCGAACGTTTTAAAAGGTTTATCACAACGCACAGTTTCACCGACCGCCATTTCTCCTACAACAATTCATCCGAAAGACTATCCTCTCTCGAAGGTATTCTCGCATCTTACAAGGACCGTCCCCGTAATATGCACCGCATCGAGTGTTACGACGCCAGCAACTCTGCCATGCACGACTCCGTGGTCTCTATGACCGTCATGACCGATGGTTTACTAGATAATGGCGAGTATCGCAGATTCAAAATCAAAAATCCCCGCGCTGTCTCTGACTTTGATCGGCTGGATGAAGCTATCTCCAGGCGACTCAAAAATAAGACTTGGGCCAAACCGGATCTCATCGTCATCGATGGGGGAGTACCCCAGCTCCGCCGCCTTCAACGCATCTTTGATAAACAACCAGACGCGCCCCTTTACCTCGGTCTCGCCAAGCACCCAGATCGTCTTATCCTTCCGGGAGACTCCCGGAAGGCATCAAACTATATCATGCTAAAGCTACCTTCAGATCACCCTGGTTTACAGCTTTTACAGCAACTCCGTGACGAGGCCCACCGTTTCGCCAATAGCTACCGCAAAATCCTGCAGCGCAAGCGAAGTAAGCTATAATTATCTCGTTGCGCCTGTCGTTCAACGGATAGGACTTCAGTCTTCGGAACTGCTAATGCGGGTTCAATTCCTGCCAGGCGCACACATACACATCACTTACAACTACAAACTAAAGACCAAAAAGTATACACTATTTTGTATGCAACAATTTCTCAATAAACTCATTGAAAAATCAATTGCCAATTCTCAAACCCTCAAGGTAGCCAAGCTCCAGATCAAAAAAGATTGGTCTCCCGACATCGCCATCTCTCGTGATCCAGGCAGCGGTGGTAAATTGATCGCTAAAAAAATCGCCAAAAAACTTGGCTGGCAATTTTTTGACAAGACTCTCATGCTTGAGCTAAGTAAAGAGCTTGGCATCCCGACAAATGAACTCGCACACATCGACGAACACGGTCGCAGTTGGCTAGCCGATTCTTTCCAGTCTATTTTTAACCCCAGCTATGTTTCAGATGTTCGCTATATTGCTCACCTCAAGCGTATCTTGCTCCACGCCAGCAAGTTGGGGGATATGGTCATCCTAGGTCGTGGTGCCAATCTCATCCTCCCCCACGACAAATGTCTGCGCGTTCGCATCACTGCCTCATTTGATACTCGTGTTGAGAACACCTATAAATATGAAAAATGGGAAACCAAGGCGGAAGCAGCTCAAAGAGTCCAACATGTGCAAAATCAGCGCAATCGCTTTATCCGCCAATATTTTGGGAGCAACCCTCACAATCCCTGGAATTATGATTTAGTCATCTCGACCGATCACTTGACGCTCGATCAAGTCACAGACATTATCATTGCAGCATTCAAAGTCAAATTCCCCGGTGAAAAGAATAAACTCAAATTTACTGCTTGAAATAAAGAGGTTTTTGCAATTTAAAAATTAGAAACGTGATTACTGCCCCCATTACTCCGATAACAACATATGCCAATGGAGAAAGTGATAACGGTTTTTGTTTGATTGTCATATTTAGGGCAAACGTTTTGACATCGCCTGTTAAGTTGATGGATTGCTCGCCTTCATAACCTTTGTATGCAATCAATATTTTATGGTCCCCAGGTTCAACATTTTTAAATTCAACAACTCCATCTTTATTTGTCACGGCATCCTGAACTTTTGAATGAATTGCAACGTTTACGCCTTCAATAGGCCTATCTTTTGTATCAACAATTCTCACCTTTACTTCATAGCCACTTTTATCAAAAGACTCGGATTTAATCACTTCCTCAATTGGTATTTCCTCAGTCGGGACAACCTTCAACTCAGATTCAGCTATTTCCAACTGTTTTAACGAAACCAAACCTTTTGTTTTTGCAGAGATCTCATTCGACCAATTACCTGTAGCACAACCATTTCCGCCACGTACTTTAAAATAATACGTCGTGTTTGGAGCAAGAGATTCAACTAGAAACGTCATTTGTTCACGAGCATTTACCCCCATGTCCTGCACACCATAAGTATAATTGCCCGATTGGGTTCCAAATGCCAAAACATATTTACTTACCGGATTATCAGCCTCCGTAAAGTATAAAAGTATACTATTTGGACCTTGCGCAATTGCTCCGTATAGCCATGGGGACTTGTTTCCAGGTACTTGATCGTTACAAGTTGGAACTGATGCAGCTAAAGACGATGATGAGCTAGAATTTGAAGATGTAGTCGTAGGCGCTGGTGTAGGCGTTGGAGTTGGTGTAGGTGTTGGTGTAGGAGTTGGAGTTGAGTAAGTAACATTGTTATCAGAACTTGTTGAAGCTGCATTTGTATTTCCAGTTGCACCCGTAGCTTTATCAGTCGTGATTGTGGCAATTACTGTTCCTGAATCAGTCATTCCAGTTACCGCCACATTATATGTAGTTCCACTTCCTGTAACTGTAGCGACAGCTGCTCCGGCTGTTCCTGACAAAGCGACATCGCCAGTAACAAAATCTGAAACAGACTCAGAAAAAACCACAGTAAAATCGACAGTTGATTCGCTGGTAGGATCACCTTGCCCTGCAGCCTGATTGATGGTTACCGTCAGGGGAATGTACTCATATGCACCAATATCAAAAATTGAATTCTGGGGGCGAGTTGTCCCGGAATAATCACTTGTAAATACGCCACTTAAATCTGTACCCATGTTTATTGCTGGAGATGATCGTTGTAAATGGTAATTGTCTGCGGATGTATTTACAAAGATTGGATCGGTAGGTGTAGCGCTGTTTGTATCGTATCCCGTTGCCAATTTATAACTTGACCATTGCGCGGCAGTATAAACGTTCGACACGACTTGCGCCAAATTACCAGATGATTTATCCCACAAATTATAGTCAACTGCATTTATATAAGAAGCGTCTCCTATATACAAAACTAAAGAATAGCAACCTACACCAACGTTATTTTTCAATATCGAACCCGTAATGCCTGCTCCGTTGACACTGTAACAAGTAGACCAGCCAGTATAACCAGAAAGCGTATTGAAAACAGTATTGTTG
The DNA here is from genome assembly GCA_049286965.1 of Microgenomates group bacterium. Lineage (GTDB taxonomy): Bacteria > Patescibacteriota > Microgenomatia > UBA1400 > UBA12108 > CAJAUT01. Next base: position 11,733 of record JBAQEX010000030.1, read on the forward strand.
TAAACAAGAGCATTACTAGAATACTGACCAATTGAAACGCCATTAGTGATTACTTTATAGGCAATGTTGTTATAGACACTAATGTCGGTTGCTACATTGCCGGAAGTCCCTGAAATATAGATACCTGCGACGCTAAAGCTAGTATCAAATGCAGAGGTGAAATATATAAGATTATTCTTAACTATAACTGTATTTAAGGTACCTAGTATATCCATGACATCAATACCTGTATGATAAGAGTCATAAATTGTATTGCCACTTACAGTTATGCCAGTAACCAACTCAGCAGCACCATTAGAATTTACATAAACAGCGTGATTCCCTGTTTCATAAATTGTATTATTCAGGGCCTGGTTATCACTACCACGTATATGTATTCCTTCTCCATAAGTCCCGTTTCTTATCCCAACGTGATGAACAGTATTGTTTTGAATGATAAAATTGGTTCCACCCGTACCCGTAGATATTCCATACCGATCTACATATCCGATTTCGATTCCGTCGATTGTAATATACGATTGAACGTTGCCGTTGATGCCATAATTCCTTTGAGACGCCTCAACGGATAGGTACTGGCTACCTGGATCAGTTGTCGAATAAGTAAGTAGGTAGTTGTTTGTGTGATACCATTCGTAACCTGTGCTTAAATTATTTATATCAGATTCATTTATTCCATAATGGATAACTCCACCATCATTAAACCAGACAACAGATGGTGCAACAGGTAAAGAAGCTTTCCAGACATTTACAGGCAAAACCTGTGAGTCACTTAGGTATCCAGTTGAATCCACGGCTATCCGATCATAATACGCATTCAAAGCATAACTAATCGCATCATTGCCGATATCTGTGTACCTAGGAGGATTCCTTAATGAACCGGTCAATGTCGCAGTGCTACCTACTACAATGCCATCTACTCGAAATTCTGCCGTTAAGTTTGTTACGTCATATTTCAGCTCAATTTTATACCATTGGTTTAAATTTATACTTCCTGAACCAGGGGCAACGTTTGGATAATTTGCAGATAAGGCAGTTGCTCCATTATTCCAAAAATCATATTGGAACCTTAATTCACCAGAGCTATTTTGGTTGAGTCTCAAATTTGTTACATTTTGGGCTGATGAATTGAATGATCTAAATAAATAATTAAATTGTCCATTTGCCAGGCCTTCTGAGGTGACATAAACATAAAATCTACTGTAAGTAACAGCCTGCTCCGAACCAATATCGAATCTGGTTTTTGCATTATAGTTGGGTGATATTTTCTGGATATTTAAAATTTGACTACCACCATCGGTGGGTGGAGCAACACCTATACTATCTTCATCTACAACGCTTCCGGACCCAACAGTTTCTGTCCAGATGTTTTGATAACCCGCACCTTCAAACCCCTCATCAAGTAAATTTCCAGTTCCAGCAGGAATATCCGTATTTGTCCAAGTAGTTGTCTGACTTGATCCATAAATGAATGGTTTTGCGCCTGATCCATAGCTATTGAATATAATAGGATTACCCGCCGATCCAGACGACGGTATTGTCAGCTGCTCCCGCCAACTTTCGCCCTTTTTAAAGGAAATTGTATCCCCAGCATTGAAGGAAGAAGTATTTACTTTTGAGATTGTTTTCCAAGCCTGATCTGTAGTTGTTCCAGGGTTACTATCACTTCCTCCAGTTTGGTCAACATAATATGCTGTCGCATAAACTGAAGTACGAACACCAAACAAAAAGGAAATAAGTAGCAAAAAACTACAAATCATTCTAGAACATAGATACTTTGTGAGGTCCATATATGAATTGGTAAGTTCATCCTAGAATATCGCAAACAAGATTTCAAGTAGCATAGTTTGGAGAAGGCTTGTTTGATGTGTTTGTGCCTAGAATAGGACTTGCGACGGCAAAACCGAAGGTTAAACCTAGTCCATGGATTGCGGTGCTCAGGGTGGGATTTGAACCCACACGCTTTTTGAGGGCACTAGCTCCTGAAGCTAGCGTGTATACCGTTTCACCACCTGAGCAAACAAAAATTATTATACCCTAATAAAATTTAATTCTTAGACATCCCACGCTTGTTCTCAATTCCCGTCAGATTCTTTTTGCGCAGTCGCAATGAGATTGGAGTAATCTCAAGTAGTTCATCTTGCTCCAGGAAATCTATCGACTGCTCGAGTGACATGGAGAGAGGTGGAGCTAGTTGGATCACCCCATCAGACGATTTGGAGCGCATATTGGTCAATTGTTTGCCCTTGCACACATTCATCCAGACATCTTGCTCTTTGGGATTAGAGCCCACAATCATCCCCTGATAAATTGGTACCGCCGGACCAATAAACAGAGTTCCTCTGCCTTCGGCCGCTGATAGTCCGTATGCCAGTGAGTCACCCGGATTAGTTGCCACAATCACGCCAGAGCGGATTCTTGGCAGCTCTTTACCCATGGGTTCATATCCATCAATCTGTGAAGAGAATAGGACTGTTCCTTTGGTCAAAGTTAACAACAGGGTCCGCAACCCGATGATGTTGCGCGTAGGGATGCGATAAGCAAACTCGACCTCGGTATCCGAAATCGGTTCCATCGAGATCATGGTGCCATAGCGCTTGCCCATTTCTTGGTTGATCACACCTTGATATTCATTTGGCACGACAATGTCTACTTCTTCCACCGGCTCGATCTTGAGATTATTTGTATCTCTCTTCACGATGACCTCTGGTTTACCCACTTCCATCTCGTAGCCTTCACGTCGCATGGTCTCAAGTAGGATCGAGAGGTGTAGTTCACCCCGACCTGATACTTTGTATTTTCCGTTATCCAGTTTTTCGACTTTGAGCGACAAGTTTGACTCTAGCTCTTTGTACAGGCGTTCTTCAATCTGACGACTGGTCACAAACTTGCCTTCACGCCCAGCTAGAGGGGATGTATTGGCCCCTAGGGTCATGTGGAGGGTAGGCTCGGTGATTTCTTGGGTGGGGTAGGGGACAGCGTCTGAGGGGTCCGACATGGTGAGTCCGATTTGCACTTCACTAAATCCTGGGATCCCCACGATGTCACCAGTAGCCGCTTCTTCTACCTCTACTCGTCCTAGTCCCTCAGATAAAAGAATGCGGTTTACACTAAATGGCTTAGTAGGACGATTGGTCAAAATCACGCTTTGTCCGAGTTTGAGCGACCCTTGGGTAATTTTCCCGATCGAGACCCGACCCAAATGTGGGTTGTAATCGATCGAAGACACAAGCATTTTAAAGGTATGTCCTGGATCTGCTTTGGGAGAGGGGAAATATTCAATGATTTTATCAAGTAAGGGGATCACGTTTCCTGGCATTTCAGAGCTATATTGATCTGGCAGGGTGTCAAATACTTTCCCGTCGCGCCCGACACTGTAGAGGATCGGGAAATCGAGGTGGCTCTCATCATGAGCTAGCTCAAGGAATAGATTTTCAATTTTGGAGATCACGTATGGTACGCGCGCAAATTGCTTGTCGATTTTATTGATCACGACAATGATTTTCAGATTTTGCTTCAAAGCTTTCTTGAGCACAAATCTGGTCTGTGGCATCGGCCCTTCTTGAGCGTCCACGATCAGCAGTGCCCCGTCCGCCATCGAAAGAGTCCGTTCTACCTCACCGGAGAAGTCAGCGTGTCCAGGTGTATCAATGATATTGATCTTGGTGTCACCGTAAAAAATGGCGCAGTTTTTGGCTAGGATTGTGATGCCGCGTTCGCGCTCGAGAGTATTACTATCCAAGATCGTAGTCTGGGCCATCTCACCCGAGTTTTCCCGGAATGTATGGGTCTGTTTCAGCATGGCGTCAACCAGCGTAGTTTTGCCATGGTCGACGTGCGCAATTACAGCCACGTTTCGAATATTTTTAAAGCTATGCATACTGACTTCCCTAGAGTGAAAATTAGTTCGCTAATTGTATCACAGTAGATCAATAAAGTTAAGAGCGGGCCCGCCTCGCTGCCTTACTAATTTTTGAGCGGGTAAGGGGGATCGAACCCCTGATAACTGCTTGGAAAGCAGTTGTGTTACCGCTACACCATACCCGCCTGCAACAGCTGTGCTATAAGCACTGCGGGCAGGCCCGCGCTATTGTGTGGTGAAGCTCAGAGTCGAACTGAGATAGCTTGTTCTTCAGACAAGTGCCTTGACCACCTTGGCTACTTCACCGATCTATTAAATTGTATCAGACAATTGTGGACCCAAGAGGACTCGAACCTCTGACATCTTCGATGTAAACGAAGCGCTCTACCAACTGAGCTATGGATCCCCAAAGGGGCCTGCCTCACCGAAGCGAAGCGGAGGCGGGTGGGCCCACTGGGATTCGAACCCAGGACACCCTACTTAAGAGGCAGGTGCTCTAACCAGCTGAGCTATAGGCCCTTGGCCTGCCTCGACGAAGCGAAGCACAGGCGGGTGCC
>JBAQEX010000031.1:0-5682 GCA_049286965.1 Microgenomates group bacterium
TGGGGTTGTAAGCAAGATGATGTTCCTGATCCTAGTACAGTGCAGTATGAGCACTTGGGACACTTGTTAAAATCGTTGTGTCAAGAAGTTGAATAAAGTGCCTAGGGAGAGACTCGAACTCTCAAGGTCATTACAACCACGAGTTTTTGAGACTCGCGCGTATACCATTCCGCCACCTAGGCAACTAAGATCAAAAAATATTATACCGTATCCATTTTCTTCCTGCAGCACTTTTTAGATATTTTTCTCGAGATCGAGCAGTAATTCTGTTTTCAACTTGTTCTTCGTGAATTATTTTCCATGGTAAATATTTTTTTGTATAAAAATGAAGACCATTGTTGTGCTGATTTATTCTTCGTGCGAGATTATCTGTTATGCCGACGTATGTTTTTGGATAATTACTACTTTTGAGTATATAGACAAAGTACATAAAATTAGCGCGTATACCCGCCTAGACTCGAACTTTAAGTCTAGTCGAGGCTGGCCATTCCGCCACCTAGGCCCGCCTAGACTCGAGTAGATTATTGGTCTAGTCGAGGCTGGCAAGTAGTTGTTATTATAACTTATTATTGCTCGCTCTGGTTCGGGGTACTTCACGCAAAAAAACGGGCATATTTTTCTGGTGAAAAATTTACCTCTAACTCGGCTGACCGCCTGCGTAAGAATATCTCTACTTTGTAGAGAATCTGGGTATTCTTGTTGCTAGGAGTATCGGCTCCGCCGATTGAAATATCAGCAATAATGTTTTTTGACTGTGAAATACCCCTGCACCTAGTCACTCGCGAATGCGGACCTGCGAGGACAGTCCTTGCAGGCGCAAGAGATGTGTATCACCTGAAAAACCAAAGGATGGTAAGGAGGAGGAGCTGGGGAGCGAGGCCGTCGATCATGCGCGGGATTGAGTGGTGGAATGAATGATGAAATTTGTTTAGTGGTTTTAAAAACCAAGGTTCGTAGTGGAGGAAATTGCGGGGGGCCTCGAGGAAATCTGGAAGGAGGCCAAAGAAGGCTCCCCAATAGGGCGCAAAGTTCCAAACACTTGCATCCGCAAGGTTCGGAACTATGGGAAAACGTGAGTAATACATGGCGAGGACGACTAGACCAGCGAGGGCTAGGTCGATAACTCCGTGATTGAATGCATCCAGCCTGGTTTTTTTACCACTACCGAGTCCTGTGCCTGCATCCCAGTGGGGGATAGCGTCTTCTAGATAATGAGACAAGAGAATGAGGGGGATGGCAAGCCAGGGATTGCCGATTTTGACGGCGATAAAAGCACCTGTTGCGGCATGAGAAATGCTAAGCATGGAGAAAAGTATACGTTATAATGTGTTTGTATGCTACCAATATTGCTGAGCTTAGGACCGATCAAAATATATTCGTACGGAGTATTTTTGGCTATTGGACTGTTTATCTCGCTCTATTTTTGGTGGAAGATGGGGAGGGATGAGCATTTTGACGAAATCTCTTTATTTGATGGATATTTCTTGTCGATCCTGACGTATTTTGTGGTGGGACGATTGGGATATGTGCTGTTGCACACCGCGCAAGTTGGTACCCTATATAGGGCTCTGGCCATCTTGTCTTTCCCGGGGATAGAGAGCGGAATTGGGATCCTTGGGGCAATTGTATTTATAATTTTGTTTGCCAGAAATAATGACTGGGATCCGTGGAAAGTAATGGACGCATTTGTAGTAGCTCTGTCCATGGCCCTAGTATTTGGGGGGATTGGGGGGCTACTCAACGGGAGTAACCCAGGCATAGCTGCGAGCTGGGGAGTGATCCCGGTTGATGCGGTCACGATATTGTGGGCGCTCATCACCTTTGCCGTAGTGTCGAGAGTAAGGAAGAATTTCCGATTTTATGCTTGGTATAAAGGTGAGTCGAGCATGGCCAGGGAGGGACTGGCCAGTTTGATATTTGGGATCGCGACTGGGATTTATTTTATGATCACAGGATGGATTTTGCAGGAACCGTGGGTGAAATTGTTTAAAGTAATCCCGCTTGAGTTTATCTTGGGGCTAACGATAATTGCAGTTTGTGGCTATCTGATAGAGAAGAGAGTGGGTAGACGGGATGGGTCGTTGTGGGGTAAGCTAAAGGAACTAATAAGGAGAAAATAATTATGCAGTACCCAAGAAATATATTACAGCCAGTCCTGGACTACTTAAAGAAGCTCGAGACCGATCTACTCCACCGCAAGAAATCGCTGGCTAAAGAAGACCCTTTTGCTGATGCCAGTCGACTAAATGATAATGCCAGTGATGATACCGAGGCTGCCGAACAATTTGGGCATGCCCAGTCTGCAGCACTGAGCGAAGAGACAGCCGATGCGCTAAAGAGAGTCAGGTCTGCGATGCAGAGGGTAGATGATGGGACGTACGGCAAGTGCGTAAAATGCGGCGAGATGATCAACACGGATCGGCTCGGAATTGATCCTACAGCAGAGCTGTGTATGGATTGTGCGAAAAATGTTAAATAGGGGAGTGGCGTTTGGACTCTGGCCTGGAATTTCAAATTTGATTATTGGGAGTGTGCTGATCGCTTTGATGGTTTATGCGGTAAAAGTGCGGGAATTAATTGTGCGACTAGGATTGGGACTGATGATCATGGGGGGAGCGGGGAATTTGTACGGCCGGATAGTGTATGGAGGAGTGAGGGATAATTTAAATTTTTTTGGGTTGTTTTATAACAATGTGTGGGATTATTTGATTGTGGGGGGAGCGGTAATTTGTTTATTCTACCTGGCTAGACCGAAAATTTGAGCTCCGGTACTTACTCCTTTCAGGACAAAATTCTTGTCTGCTTCGCGTCGCGAATTTTGCCTTGAATGTCCGTCGTAGTGTCGCCAAATTTTGTCTACCCAGATGAATGCAATTTCACTCTCTAAGGCCTGGTACAATAGCGGTATGGAAATACCCATCATTTTTGAAGATAGTGAGATAGTTGTGATCGATAAACCCTCGGGAATCGTGTGCAATAGAGCAGAGACGGTGACTCAGCAAACCCTACAAGATTGGTTTGCCGAGAAATATAAAATTCCAATTATCAATAATCAAACAAATTATAAATTGAATGATGAGATTGATTATAAAAAATATTTTGCGGAGAGGTCGGGACTCGTGCATAGACTGGACAGGGAAACAAGCGGGGTGATGGTGATGGCCAAGACAGTGAGCGCATTTGTAAACCTGCTGGCACAATTTAAGGAGCATAGTGTGAAAAAAGAGTATATGGCGCTCACCCATGGGTACTGGGAGGCCAGGGAAGGCGAGATTAGTCTGCCAATAGGTAGGCGCAGGGATGACAGGAAGAAGTTTGGGGTGAGGGAGGATGGGCGCGAGAGCGTGACCAAATATGAAGTGATAACAGAGTATACGACCTGGGAATTCCCCAAGGAATTAAAGGTAGATGATAGGGGGTATGTAGGATTTTCGTTGGTGAAGTTTTTGCCTAAAACCGGTCGGACTCACCAGATACGGGTACATGCTAAACAAATGGGGCATCCGATCGTAGGTGACTTTGATTATGCTGGGCGCAAGCGCAACCGCGAGGATCGCAAGTGGTGCAACAGGGTGATGCTGCAGGCGCAAAAAATAGAGTTTGAGCATCCGCGCAACGGGAAGCGGGTCCATTTTGAGTCGAGTAATGCCGAGCTAAGTGAAGTACTAAAGTATTTTGGCGAACCAGTGAATCACCAGATTTGACAGGATGTGGGATAATTAATTAAATTATTTTAATATCAAAGGAAAGAAAATATGAGTCCGACATTTTTAGTTGAAACAGATTCATCAGGTTTAGCAGGTGTAGCAGGTGTAGCTAAAGATAATCCACCAGGTGAAATAGCAGAAATATATTTGGCATATGCATCCGGCGATGAAAAAAAAGGGCCATGGGTTGCACAATATGGCGTACCACACCATTGGTCGGCGGGGGGGATGTATTGTGTTGCATCAATTGAACTAGCGAAGGAATGGCTAAAAAGTCTTGGGATAAAATTGGGTAAAAAAATTTCTGACGAGCCCATTAGAAAATGGGGTTCTTCACATTTTGGTGATGCAACAGACCACTTACGATCCTAAATAATCAGCATGGCGTCGCCAAAGGAGAAAAAACGGTATTTTTCGCGGATGGCTTCTGCGTAGGCGCGACCAAGCAGGGAATCTTTGAAAGTTGTGAAGGGTTTGTCTGTTTGGGGGGCGCTACAGAATGCTGATACGAGCATGAGGAGCGTACTGCCGGGCAAGTGGAAGTTGGTCATGAGGGCGTCTGTGAGTTTAAATTGGTAGGGAGGGTAAATAAAGATGGAGGTAGAAAAAGAGCCGGGGCTGCAAAGTTCCGAACCTTGTAATTCACAAAGTTCGGAACTGTGGGAACTAGGGGACAGGGCTGCATTGGATTCGAGTGCGCGCATGGTGGTGGTGCCGATGGCGAGCAGCTTATTACAAAGATCGTAACCTTGTTTTGAATGATCACTAGATTTGATGTTTGAATTACAAGGTTCGTAACTTTGTAATTTGAGATGGTTGATATTGGCGGCGGTGGAGGGGGAGATAGTGTAGGACTCAGCGTGCATGTGATGATCACTAATCTCGTTCTCTTTGACAGGTAAAAAAGTACCAAGGCCGACATTGAGTGTGAGTTCGTGCCAATCATATTTTGACTTTACTTTGGCTAGTAGGTCAGTTGTAAAGTGTAGTCCCGCGGTCGGGGCAGCCGCAGAAAATCCATACTTTGCATAAATCGTTTGATAGTCGGCTGAGTTGCCCAGTAACTTTTTGATATAGGGGGGAGTGGGCATGGTCCCAAGCTCTGAAAGCGAAGTGCGAAGGACGGATTCTTCCTGGTTAAAATGGATCTTCCGTTCTATATCTTTGATCTCTAAAATAGTGCCTGAGAGGGAGTTTGAAAAACTGATAATGTCGCCGACTTTGAGGCCAGGACGAGCGATGCATAGATAGTTGGAGTGGCCAAGGGGACGGGTAAGCAATATCTCCACTTTGCCCCCCGTGGATTTGTGGCCGATGAGCCTAGCGGGGAAGACTTTGGTGTTGTTGGCGACAATAAAATAATCTTTGGGCAAAAGGGATGGGAGATCGTAAACATGATGGTGGGAAATATGCCCCGTTTGACGATTGATTAGCATGAGTCTGGCACTATCGCGTGGCACGGCTTGTTCCTGAGCGATGAGTTCGGGTGGTAGATTGTAGTTAAAATCTGTAAGTAACATATGGGTGATATTATAACCGCAAAGCGCAAAGTTCCGATCACTTGCCTACAAGCGCGCAAGGATCGGAACTAGGGGACAGTTAATCGCAAAGCGCAAAGTTCCTAACGCTTCCTATCGCAAGGTTCTGAACTAGGGCGCGGGGTGTGGTAGCATGGATAAATGAAGTGGGCAAAACTGAGCTTGGTGATAGTACTGGCTGGCGTAATTTGCGGTTTGATTGTGCGCGAGTATCGTGTAAGCCAGGTGGTGGGACATGCTCACTATCGCTTTAATATGGCGGTAATTGATCCAGAAAATGGCGTCTCATTTGTGTCATTTGACCCAGCCGAGAAAAGAGTACTGTCGATCCCGTTCCCGGAAAACTTGGCTATTACATCGAGAAGTAGCGGAGAGTATTCGATTGCCTCGCTGTATAAACTAGGGTCGTACAAGGGGGAAGGCGGGAGATTTGCCAG
>JBAQEX010000032.1:0-1659 GCA_049286965.1 Microgenomates group bacterium
GATTCAAGATCGACCATATCATTGTGCTTGTAGATATATTTATTTTTAATGCCAGCGAGTCGTATGGCATCGATAATCGAGGCATGATTTAGTTCGTCAGACACAATTACATCTTCTTTGGTCATGAGAGTCTGGACTGCCACAAGATTCGCCATATAGCCGCCTTGTACTACGAGCGCCGCCTCACTATGCTTAAACCTTGCGAGAGCGTCCTCAAGTTCTACGTGCATTTTGGTATTTCCAGACAGTGCCCGTACCGCTCCAGGCCCTACCCCGTATTTATCTATCGCTACTTTTGCAGCTTCTGATATCTCTTTGTTTCCCGCCAGTCCCAAATAATTGTTGGAGCACAGATTGAGGACGCGCTTCCCATTTACTGTAAGCCACGCACCCTGTGCGCTCTCTACTATTCTAGGCTCAGCTATTACTAAACTTGGGTCTTGCCATGGTCTCATAGATTCTCCTTTATGGGGTAAGTATTATTTTGCCACTTTGTCCAGATTTCATGATAGTCATCGCTTCTTCAAATTGTGATAGTGGGAAACGGTGGGTGATGATCGGATCTAGGTTTATTTTACCTGATTTAAGTAGTCTAGTCGTCTCTTCCCACGTCTCCCAAATATGTCTGCCAAATACTGACAGAATGGTGAGCTCCTTGTTGATCATATATTTCCCCCAATCCAGTTGGATCGGGGTCTTTGGTATCCCAAAAGCCATGAGTGTCCCCCCAATCCGTACAGCCTCAAAAGCACGCTCTATCGCAGGTGGGAATCCAGACATATCGATTACAATATCGCAGGCATTATCGTACTCACTCGGCAGCACGCCGTACACTTTGTCACAACCCATGAGCATTGCCAAGTTTCGCCGGTATTCAACCGGGTCGATCCCAATCACCTCACTGGCTCCGTATGCTTTGGCTACGGCCGATGCCGCCAAACCCGTGGGCCCCATCCCAAATATTACAATGCGCTTACTCGCTACACTCGCCTTGGTCACAGCATGCACCGCGTTGCCAAATGGCTCTTGTACCGACATCCAGTCCAGCTTGATTGCAGGATCATTTTTCCAGCTCGTGCGGATGGGGATAGTGGCATACTCCGCAAATCCACCGTTTCGTCCGATCCCAAACAGCTGCATATTTTCACAAATATGCCGTCTATTATTTTGGCACTGATAGCACTGTCCGCAAAATATATGTGTTTCAGATGATACCAAATCTCCTACCTTGACCCCTGCCTCTTCTTTAGTTGGGTCCCCATTGATCTCAAGTACCTCACCCAGTACTTCATGTCCTATCACCACGGGAGGCTTGATGTGGTCGGCTGCCCATGGGGTCCAGTCATAAATCCCAATATCGGTCCCGCAAATCGAGGCAGATTTAACCTTGATTAGTAGCTCACCTTTTTCGGGTTTTGGGATTGGGATCTGTTTTAGTGTCACGCCAGGCTCTGCTTTTTCTTTAACTACAGCCAGCATTGTTTGATCCATAAGAGAATATTGTAGCAAAAAATAATTTATGCTAATATAGCACTCACATTGCTAGAGTGATAAATAAATTAATAACTAGGAGGTTTCTATGGTAATTGATCCAAAAAAACTGCAGCCATTACCAGGCTATATATTAGTTGAGCCCGTTAAAATTGAAGAGAAAACCGC
>JBAQEX010000033.1:0-6822 GCA_049286965.1 Microgenomates group bacterium
GCAATCGCCAAAAAACACCATCTCCTTGTCATCGAAGATGCAGCCGAAGCTCATGGGGCTACCTACAAAGGCAAGCTGACAGGTAGCATCGGGGATATCAATGCTTTCAGTTTTTACGCCAACAAAATCATCACCACCGGCGAAGGGGGGATGGTGACGACAAACAACGACGAGTTTGCGAACCTTGCGCGCCGTCTGAAGGACTTGGCCCACAGTCCAGCCAAACGTTTTATCCATGACGCTCTCGGCTACAACTATCGCATGACTAGTATGCAGGCAGCCCTCGGGTCGGGGCAGCTCAAACACGTAGCTGATTTCCTCGCCACCAAATCTCATATGGCAGAGTTGTACAACCAGGGTCTCAAAGACGTGCCCGGACTCACACTCCCCGCCGTTATGCCTTGGGCCACTCACGTGTACTGGATGTATGCACTTACAGTAGACGAAAAACAGTTTGGCATGGATAAAGACGAGTTGCGCACCAAATTACTGGAAAAAGGTATCGATACCCGCGATTTCTTTTACGCGCCCTCTGGCCAACCTCTCCTGCAAGGACTGTCCTCGCAGCCAAACTACCCCGTGACCGAGAGAATCGCCAAAACTGGTTTTTATCTGCCCTCTGGCTTGGCTATCACAGACGAGCAAATTGCTACGGTTTGTACGTCGATTAGGGATTTATGTTCAAGTCATTAAAGCCCTCGGGTTTGCTCTCAGTAATTGTTTTGGGGTCAGGCAACGTGATGGGGATGTTGATCTCCGCCGTGGCCCTCATCCTGTTTTCCCGCTATATGGGTCCCTCCGAGTTTGGCCTGTTTTCCGCTGCCTATGCTGCCATGCAGATCATCGTGCGCCTGGCCGATTTTGGTACCAATATGGCAGCCGAACGCGCCATAGCACGGGTCCATGGGCAAGACTCTGACTTTGCCGATTCACTGATGCGAGTGGCTTTTTGGTTTAAGCTAGCCAGTTTTGGCTTTGTGGCCACTTTGGCTTGGTTTACCGCGCCCTGGATTTCCTCCACTCTGCTCCACCTAAATAATCCGTCGATTATTCACTTTGCGGTAGTCCTCTCCCTAGGCACCATTTTCTTTGAATATTCGACCCTCGTTTTCCAGTCTACCCATCGTTTTGGTCAAGCAGCCAGGATTGTCATCGCCCAAGCAATCGGCAAGTTTATTTTTGGCCTCATTTTTATGTACCTGGGTATCTTGCACGCCAAAGAAGCCTTGGTTATTTTTGGTTTGATGCCTGGGGTTGGAGCCCTGCTGGGATGGGACAAAAACACTGTCACTACTTTCAAATTGCCAAAAACCTGGAAAAGTGATTTGTATCATATTCTCAATGTCGCCAAATGGACGCTGATTGCGGGACTTGCCGCGTCGCTCGCCGAAAATATTGACACTCTCATGGTCCAGTCTTTCATGACTAGTTTTGATACTGGAATTTGGGCAGGAGTGGGGCGGATTGCCACATTTGCCAGTGTCCTCGGGTTGTCAGTTGGGGCGGTATTAAATGTCCGAGTCGCCAAATATGCACGCCATAGTGACCTCTTGTCGTATCTCCAAAAAACCTGGAAAATCGCCCTCGCCATCTTTGTCGGGCTGTTGCTGGCGATCCCTCTTGCGGGTCTTGCCATACAGCTGACGATCGGACCTGCTTATCTCCCGGGTGTGGTCCCGCTGCAAATCCTGATTGTCGCCACGGCGATCGCTGGGGCAGCCATCCCATTTGTGGCACTATTTTATCTTTTTGACCGCCCAGAGTATTATGCTTACGCTGGACTCATCCAAATCACGACTTTGGTGATTGGCGATCTGCTATTGATCCCGAGGTACGGGCTAATGGGGGCGTCGGTTGTGAGAGTCATCATGCGCTTTGCTGTTTTGGCTTTTACTTTACTGTATGTCAGAGAGTCTAAAAATCACTATTTCAAACTCAAATTATTTCCCAAATCGTAATCGCCAAGCTTCTTTTGTGTACTCAACCGCCATCTTGTCGAGCTTTGACTTTGACACTCCTCCAAGCCGTGCTTGGTAGGTCGTAGGCACCTCTACCATCGTCCACCCAGCTTGGGCGGCGTAAAATACCAGTCGCAAGTGATAGTCGCCATAACCATAATAGATTCGGTCAATACCTAGTTGCTCTAAATCAGTTTTATGCACGCCGTAATAACCACTAGTATTGTCCCAAATCGGTAGTCCAAACAGCCGAAACATGCCGTTAAACAAAAAAGTGGGTATCATCCGCCAGCCTTTCATCCCACCGTTACCCTTAAACCTAGAAGCTACAACTAGTTTCGTCTCACCCCTGAGGTGTTTGAGCATATTGGGCATGTCTTCTGGGTCATGATTGCCGTCGGCATCCATCCCAATGATTATATTTCCCTGTGCCTGTTTTACGCCCTCCCCAATCGACAGTCCAAGACCATGATTCGTTGTACGTACTATTATTTTGATATTTGTATTTTGCTTCCCAGCCGCTTTCACAACTGCCGCCGTGCCATCGGGCGAGTCATCGTCAACCACAATTACCTCGTGTTTATATCCAGCCCGAGTCAATACGCTAGATACATGCTCAGCGTGGGGGACTATCGCGTCTTTTTCGTTGTAGGTAGGTAGAATGACTGAAACAAAATCCATAAATAAGTTCCTATTCCTGCCAATGTTATCAGATTACCTAGCTTCTGTGCAGTGGGAGCCTCGTATTTTATCGTCAGCGTAGTCTCTCCGATATCTACAAAGCACGCAATCAGTCCCGAATCATCAATATGTGTTGCATACCGCTTGGTCACATAACACGAATCCTGTATCACCCAGCCAGGGAAGTAGGTAGTATTGATCCGCACCTCACCAGCTTTTGTAGTACGCACCAAATAACTCTGTTCATTGGATTTATCCACCAGCGTCGTAATCGTTCCCTCACCGCTGATATATTCGACTCGCTTCCAAAAAGGCGAGGACTCACGCGTCACCCTAGTTATAGGAGCGTATTCTCCGTAGCTATCTCCCGTCTCACGGGCAAAAAACTTGATGTCTTTGCTGGCTGGCCAATACTCTTTGGTATGTGCCATACCCATGGCTTGCCACACCATGATCACCGTGATCAAAATCACAATCAATTTTTTCTTATTGTTTGGCACTTTATCTATCAAAAGCGCGCCAGTCCAAGCAGTCGCAAATACAATACAAAGTAGTAGTCGCCACGGAAAATCAATAATATTCCCCAGGAACAGTTTATAAAGTGTTGTACTAATCGGTAAGATAAAAAATAAAGCGGTCAAACTGGCAAAACTCAAATATTTAAGCTCTTTTTGATCTTTTTTAAATGCAAAAATAATCCCCAAAATCAAAATAATTATCGGCACGAGCCCAATTTCAAATGACATTCCGTCCTTTGGCCCAGGTAGCGACACTCCGTACCCCCACGGTGAGTGGACTAGTTGGGAGAACGTAGGAAACATCAGTAGCGTATCAGACAGACTAGGAGAATAGTAAGTATACTTGGTGAGTGCGAGGGTAGGGAGGATGTTGAACATGGCGATTGAAAGGGCGATAACATATGGCACAAAAAAATCTTTAATTTTCTTTAAAATCTGGCCTTTTTGAGCATATATCAAAGTGTACCCTAGGAAAAAAGCCGAAAACGCTGCCGAGGCTACGGGGTGCGTGAGGAACAATCCTGCCCAACCAAGAATTTGGAGTGGTATTGAACCTGCCGTTAGTCCCAAAATCAGCAGGGGGGGGAACATAAACGAGATGGATTCCCCCAGTGCCCCTCGTACATAAATATCCACAAATCGGTATGGAGCCAAGCTATAGATGATTGCGCCTGCCCACGCCTCAGGTTTGCCATACCGCTTGCGCAGTGCCAGGTACATGAAAAGTCCAGATAAAACATACGTGATGCCAAGCGTGAGTTTGTAACTATTAAAGATGGTTGCGCCCAGTCTGTGCCACGCCTCTCCCATCATGTAAGGCAATTGGTAGTTGAGCATGAGGACGGGAGAGCCGATCCCCCCAAGCACCTCTTTGGCCCACATCGGCGGGTATTGACCATCCTGTAGCGCAGTATGGTAGGCAATCGCGCGCGAAATATGGGGGTTTACGTCATGAAACATCGGGAGGCCCGGGATGGCCAGGTCGGCCATAAAAAATGCCAGTAAACACGCAAGCCCCACAAAAATCAACCAGTTCTTGATCGCCATAGTTCTATCCTACTATAGCCTGATACAATTGTGTCATGGGTTATATATTGTCTCTTGCACTATTACTTAGACTTGTTTTTATCAACCAATCTCTCTGGCTAGACGAGAGCATTGAGGCCCTAGCGCTCATGGGTCGCTTGGGGCCTCTCATGCAATACGCCCTCGCCGACTATCAGCCTCCCCTTTACCATCTAATCGGCTGGGTCAATACTCACCTTTTTGGATTTAGCGAGCTTGTGCTCCGTCTCCCCTCGCTCATTTCTGGATTATTTACCGTATATTTTGTAACCAAAATCGGCGAGCTACTAGGGAATAAAAAGGTCGGGATGATTGTGGGATTACTTGCCGCCACGAGTCCTCTGCTCATTTATTACTCAGGGGAAGGGCGCACCTATGCTATGACCACGTTTTTTGTGACCGCTAGTTTTTATTACTTGATCCAGTTGATCTCAAACAAAAATAATTCAAAACTTTGTACTTTGTACTATTTACTTTTTACAATTTGCTTCATCTATACTTCATATCTCTCGTGGTTCTTGCTGCTTGCGGAGGGTATCTACGTAATATATAAGAAACAATACAAAATCCTAGCACTGCAAATTATTGCCGCAAGTACTCTTTTGTTTTGGCTCCCTTCATTTATTGCCTCCATTGGTGTCGGCCAGTCCACCCTCAGCACAAGCTCTGCTTGGGGATCAGTTGTGGGGGGATTGTCCTGGAAATCGCTCCCTCTCACCTGGGTCAAGTTTGCCATTGGTCGCATCAGTTTTGACAACAAAATTGTCTATGGTCTGATTGTATCTTTACTCGCTCTGCTTCATCTTACTATCCTGAAACACCTCAATCTGAAAAAATACCCTTTATTGCTCATTTGGACAGTTGTCCCCGTTGTCTTGGGTATTGTTGTGGCTACCCAGTTACCAGTTTTCTCTTATTTTAGAGTCATGTTTGTACTCCCTGGATATCTTTTGTTGCTTGGACTTGGCCTAGGGCAATTAAAGGACAATAAATTGCTGCTCACTCTCCTGTCACTCAATCTTATTTTCCTCTGTATTTCCTGGGTTACTCCGCGCTTTAGACACGAAGATTGGCGCGCTCTCAGCCGCGATCTCAGTAGAGAAAATGCGACCCACATCGCCTTCCCTAGCCGCGATCAATCGACCGCGCTACTTTATTACGGTATCAGCGAAGACAAAATATTTGAGCCCCAACGAGAGAGTATTGAGGGGAGCAAAATTTACTACCTTAAATATGCCGAGGATTTATTTGACGTGGCTGGGGTCGGTCCTGCAAAACTGCTAGAATCTGGCTATACTATCACTAGTCAGCGGGTCTACCCTGGCATCCAGCTTGATATTTATGAAAATAGCCATTGACGTCTCCCAGATGTGTTACGAAGGCACGGGCGTTGCCCGCTATGTCTATGGTCTAGTACAGGCTCTTTTAAACCTGGATACAAAGCACAAGTTTGTCCTATATGCTGGATCCCTTCGGCAAAGAGCTTATTTTGAAAAGTTAAAGACTCAGTCGCCATGGGACAAAGCTAGGTGGCATATTTTACCTATCCCACCCAAATTAGCCAGTATTGCCCTAAACGCACTCCCTATCCCCATCGAATCACTGATCGGCAAAGTCGACCTTTTCCATAGTTCAGACTGGGTCGAGCCCAGGGTACGGTGCCCACACGTTACAACTGTTCATGATTTGGTGTTTGTCAAATACCCAGAGACGGTGGCTCATCTTATCGTTAAAGCCCAAACCAAGCGGTTAAAAAGGGTGGTAAACGGAAACGGCCTGATCATCGCCGACTCAAAGAGTACAAAAAATGATCTCATGGAAACGTATTCGCTGAGCACAGAGCGAATTGAAGTTGTATATCCAGGCATCGATAGTAGCTACAAGCCAGCATCGTCTACAGATATTGAACGAGTGAAAACAAAATATAATCTTCCAAACAATTATATCTTCTCTCTTGGTACCCAGGAACCACGCAAAAACTTGACTCGTCTCGAATCGGCGGCGCTTTCGCTCAATCTACCTCTCGTCATTGCCGGCAAACATGGCTGGGGCAGTAAGACGACGACTTTGGGTTTTGTGCCAGAATCAGACCTGCCAGCCTTATATACCGGTGCCACGGTTTTTGCTTACCCCTCCCTGTACGAGGGTTTTGGTTTCCCGGTACTAGAAGCCATGGCGTGTGGCACTCCAGTTGTCACCTCAAATATTTCTTCATTGCCAGAACTTGCGGGGGACGCCGCCATTTTAGTAGACCCAAGCAGCATCGATCTAATTAAAGCAGGTATCACTACCGCTATCCAAAACCGTGATATTTGTATAGAGCGAGGGTTCAAACAAGTCCAAAAATTTACCTGGGAAAGTACCGCTAGACATACCATGGAGGTTTATGAAAAAACTGCAAATAGGCATTGATATCAACGAAGCCAATGTGAGCAACAGGGTCGGCACTGGCCAGTATACCTACAATATCTTGAAGCATTTTTATGTTCACAAAGAAATAAATTTTACCCTTTATCACCGTGATCCATTGCAGGGCGATTTACCAGGTGAAAGCGACCACTGGCACTATCAACAGGTAGGACCAAGCAAAGCTTGGATTC
>JBAQEX010000034.1:0-3304 GCA_049286965.1 Microgenomates group bacterium
GCCCAGTTCAAGATATTTTTGAGTAGTTCTATATTGCCACCCAAGCTCGAGATATGTACCCACCTACTCTCTATCTCTGGTAGTGGGACATCTTGTTTAGTCAGCATCGCCGCCGCCCCACGATGCACCATGATCGACCTGCCTCCGTCCGCTGCAATGAGTACTACCGACACAGCTGTGGTTTCCCCCTCTTCTTGCACGAGGAATCTTGTCTCGACTTGCGCTTCTTCCAAATCGCGGTGGATCAGCAGTGATTGGGGATCATTGCCCATTTCAGCCACCACAGCAGTGTGCAGCTCTTTCCTGGCAAAAGAGACGGCGCAGTTTGTCGCCCCACCCCCAGAGACGATCTCAACTTCCTCTACCTCCATTTTGCCCCCGTACACCTCGCACATCGCAATGCCTCCAGGTATATCTCCCGACTGCACTACCTTAAATTTGTCACTCTTCATGAAAATATCTAGGACGGCGCTCCCTATTGTCACCACGTCATAATTACTCATGCAACCAGTCTACCACAGCTTTTTTTAAACTTTGAGTGTCTAAGCCTACTTTTTTATAAACCTCTTGCCAATCACCCGAATATCCAAACCTATCATTGATTCCTATTCGCTTAATCGGGACTGGGTATTGCTCGCCCAGCATCTCCGCCACTGTCGATCCCATCCCCCCACTTATTTGATGATCTTCGATTGTCACTACTTTCCCTGTTTTTTTGACACTCTCCACAATGGTGTAATGATCAAGTGGTTTAATGGTAGATATATTTATCACCTCGCACTCAACTCCCTCTTTGGCTAATTCTTCTGCCACAATTAGTGCGTCATATACCTGGATTCCGAAGGCACAAATCGTCAGGTCTTTGCCTTCGCGATACACATAAGCTTTCCCTATCTCAAAGGGAATCTCTGTTGTAAAAACTGGAGTCTCGGGTCTGGTCGTCCTGATATATGCGGGCCCATTGTGGTCATATACAGCCTGTATGGCGGCGCTGGCCTGTACACCGTCACACGGCGCCAGTACTATCATATTGGGTAACACTCTCATAATCGCAATATCTTCGGTCCCCTGGTGGCTAGGGCCATTTAGACCGGACGACACCCCGGCGTGTGAGCCAATTATTTTAACGTTAGAATTTGATAAACACACAGATACTCTTACCTGTTCCCAGCTGCGCCCTGGACTAAAAGTAGCATACGACGCCGTAAATGGTACAAAACCTTCGTTAGCTAGTCCAGCCGCCACCCCTATCATATTTTGCTCAGCCACCCCTATGTCAAAAAATCGCTCAGGAAATCTATCCGCAAATTCCCGCACCCGCGTGGACTCTGCCAAATCCGCCGTCAACACAACCACATCATTTTGATTTTCGCCTAATTTTAGCAAGCCCTCTCCTGCTCCAGTCCGAATCGCTAATTTCTTTGGATTTTTCCATTCTGAGATTACGTATTTATAATCAATCATTGTAGTTCCTTTAGAGCATCCTCTAGCTCTGTATCGTTTGGCACTTTGTCATGCCATTTGGGATCATTTTCCATAAATGACACGCCCTTTCCCGCGACTGTATTTGCCACAATCATGGCCGGCCCGCCAGCCACTTTTTTAGCGCGCTCAATCGCGCGAACCAATTCTGATATTTCATTCCCGTTTATCTCAATTGTATGAAGCCCAAATGATTCTAATCTACCCACTACCTCTCCATATGTTGCCAGCTGGCTCACATAATTCTCGATTTGGATCTTATTTCTATCCAAGATAAAAATTAGATTGTCCAATTGTCTCCGCACTGCAAAGTTAAACGCTTCCCACACCTGACCCTCCTGGAGTTCACCATCAGATAATACGCAGTACACACGAGGCGTATCTGCCTGCGACAAGTGTCCGTACTTCATTTTGAGTCCCAGTGCGATTCCCGTAGCCACAGACACGCCTTGCCCCAAAGGGCCAGCCGATACCTCAATCCCAGGGGTCAAATTTTTCTCAGGATGCCCTGGGAGTCTGGATCCCAGTTGCATAAAACTCGATAGTTCTGCAACGGGGAAATATCCAGCATGGGCTAGTGCGCTGTACTGGACCGGGCAATAATGCCCGCAAGACAAAACAATCTTATCTTTTTTTAAATCCACAAGGCCAGAAAAATAGAGGGTCGCAAAAATGTCGCTGCTCGATAGTGGTCCAGCGATGTGCCCAGCCCCAGCACGGTGCACCACCCTGAGCACGTCACTGCGCATCAAATTGGCCATTTTCTGGAGTTCTTGGGCAGAATACATACCTTGAGTATAACTCATGAAAGGAGGGCTCGCTGATAAAATTTTGCCGACATTACAGGCGCGAAAGCAGCATGTACCGGAGGTCATAAATTTTCGTCAGAGAGACCTCCAATTACCCATCTAGCTCATAAACGCCGACTCAGCGCAGTGTTGGCAGTGTGAATGATCTATCTTGTTTAGTGCCTCCTCCAGCTCCTTCATCTTTGGCAAGATTTGGTCAATCGAGTCGACTATCCTAAACACATCCATCTCGCGTGCATCAATCAGCAAATTATCGTGTAGTGCCCCAATCACTGGCCTCCAAAACGCCCCCACCAAGATAAAGGGTTTGTGGTGACCATAGTAAAGTTTGGCTAGTACCCACGCTGTCCCCAGTTCCGAGATCGTCCCCGTCCCTCCCTGGAAAATCAAAAATATATCCGATTGTTCCATCAGTTTATACATCCGCTCTATATAGTTTTTAGTTTTTATCTCTTTGTCAGTTATATTAGACAAATATCTCCCCTCAAATCCAGTTGCATGTTCTGGGTAAAACGTCACAGACTCAGTAATGCCACCGACTGACTCAGCTCCCCGCGTGGCCGCGTCCATCACTCCAGGACCCCCGCCATTGACGATAATGTACCCCATCTTGGCTAGTTTTTTGGCACTATGGTAAGCCGCTTGGTAATAGCTAGAGTCTGGCAGCACGGCAGCATCCCCAAAAAACGCCACTTTTTTAAAAGTTATCTCCTTATTTTTGTGAGTCATGCTCTCCTCTCCAATAGCTACTGTTGGCCCCAGCCTCAGTCGCCCCCGCCTCTATCACTAGTTTATAATTCTCAGGGTTCATTGCTCCGTCTATCAGAATCGATCCTTTGTACATCTTTCTCAGCTCTTTGATTTTTTCTATTACGCGCCGATCAAACGGCGAGCCCGTGGTCCCAGCTGGTATCGCCAGCAATAAAATCGTTTGACTCTCTCCAAGCACGCTTTCCTCAATCTCTTCAATCGGTGTCTCTATCTTTAGCGCAAGTCCTCCCGCACCCCCATAG
>JBAQEX010000035.1:0-11414 GCA_049286965.1 Microgenomates group bacterium
TTATTTGACTATCAATGCTTTCAACTTTTGGTCGCTCCACCCCAATTTATCGTGGATTCCCGACGCAACCAGTGTCCTCTCTATACCCGGCAAAACTCTCGGTTTAGTACTATTTTTGGGCTTATCATTAGTTTCGCTCATTCATTGGCGTAAAACCGATTACAATCCCAAATACATTCCGCGCCTCGCTGCCACAATTTTGATTTTATTTTTTACTTTTACTACTCGCATGCACGAACGTCATCTTTTGTTTGGACTTCCTTTCCTTTCACTAGCTGTCATTACAGAATCTTGGCTAATTATTCCTTTGTTGATCTTCACGCTTACCTTTACCCTAAATCTTTATGGCGCCTATTTCTGGGTTGTACATAATCAAGCCTGGCCGTTTAGTTTGAGCATCATTTCTCTCATTTCTTGGGTTACCACGCTCACTTCAATTTTTCTCGCCACTGTTTGGTCCTGGCCAAAATCGTTAAAGTATTTCGCTTCGCTGCTTTGCTCCAATCTACTCCTAGTTCTAATCTTAACCATCGCGACTGCCCTGAGATTTATAAATCTGTCCAATCCTCCCTCCTATATTTTTGACGAAGTTTATCATGCCTTTACTGCTAGGGAGTATTTGCATAATCACAAAGAATCCTGGGAGTGGTGGACTACACCACCAAAGGATGTGGCCTACGAATGGACCCATCCTCCCGTCGCAAAATACGGCATGGTAGTGGGGATGTTGCTGTTTGGCGAAGATAGTACTGGATGGCGCGTGGGTTCAGCTATGGCTGGCGTAATCAGTATTTTTGGTCTCTATTTGCTAGTTACAGCTCTCACTAAAAATAAAAACATTGCACTCCTCTCGGCATTCTTTCTCAGCATCGAAGGTCTGCATATCGCCCAGTCCCGCCTCGCCATGAACGATATGTATATGTTAGTCTTCTTGATATTTGCGCTCTACTGCGCCGTCAAATCTCGTTGGAAACTGTCGGCTGTTTTGTATGGATTGTCCATGGCTTCTAAATGGAGCGCCCTCTATGGGATCATCCCTCTCCTATTTATCTTTTTTAGACAATATGGATTTAAGAAAATCTTGCTTATTCTAAAACTCATCTTTATTACTGTTTTAGTTTATATCCTCACCTTTACTCCCTTTATCTTAGCAGGCCATACTTGGCCTCAGTGGTGGGAACTGCATAGGCAGATGTGGTATTACCATACCCACCTTGTCGCTACTCACGCCTACCAGTCCACTCCGCTGCAGTGGGTTTTTGACCTGCGACCTGTCTGGTATTATGTAAAATATGACGCTGGCGTCATCTCCAATATTTATGCCCTAGGCAACCCCATCATTTTTTGGCTAGGGCTCTTGGCAATTATTTTGGGTGTACGCAAAATCTTCACTTATCCCTACTCACTATTTCTATCAACTTATGCCATCCTCACGATCCCTTGGATTTTTTCTCCTCGCATCATGTTCTTTTATCACTACCTACCTTCAGCTACTTTTCTCTGCATTATCCTTGCTTCTTGGCTCGCTGGTCTACCCCCCCGCCTTCGCAATAGTCTAATGGTATTATGTTTTATTGGTTTAATAATCATCTCTCCCATGCTTTACGCCATCCCCATGCCAAACAATTATTGGAATATCTTGTTCAGCCTAATACCAAGTTGGAAATGATTGTGCCACAATCAAATCATGTTTCGAGATTTAAGTAGTCGCCACACAATTCGTCTGCAAACTTTTGATTATTCCTCGCCCAATTGGTATTACGTGACGATTTGTACCAATGAACGAGAAAGTAACTTCGGGGAAATTCATGACGGAAAAATGTTTTTTTCTCCTGCTGGAAGGATGATTGAATTGGAATGGGTAAAACTTCGTATCAGGTATATTAATATCCGTCTTGGTAAATTTGTCGTTAGGCCAAATCATTTTCATGGAATCATTCAATCAATTCGGGCGGGCATAAAACCCGCCCCTACACTGGGGACAATTATTGGTTCATATAAATCAATCACAACTCACGAATATATTGCCGGAATCAATAAGTACGATTGGCAAGCGTTTAATCATAGATTATGGCAACGTAATTATTACGAACATATAATCCGCAATGACGAAGATTTTGATCACATTCAGAAATATATTACAAACAATCCTCTCAATTGGGTAAAAGATAAATTTAACATGTAGGGGCGACTCTTGTGGTCGCCCGGATTTATAAAAGTAGTAGCCCAAGAGCCCCGCCCACTAGGAGTAGTACTCCAATTCCTATCGTCCCCACCGTCACTTCAAATACACCAGCTACAGGTAGTGCTGTGGGTACTGGAGAGTTCACAACCACCTTGCCATTTACGTCCATGGTAATACTGCAACTATCTCGTTGACCATTGGTAGAAGATACTTCAGCAGTGTTAGCAATAGATGAGTTCCCTGATACTTCTACCCTAGCTCTAAACGATCTCTGGGCTTCACTACCCGAAGCAAGCGTTCCGATAGTACAGGTGACCACGCGAGTACTCGAGTCATAATTACATCCAGAGTCTCCATCAACATAAGTTAGATTACTAGAGAGTTTGTCGGTGATCGTAGCGTCCGGCACGCTATTTCCTCCGCCGTTTCGCGTCACCACGTTGTACAGGATTGTTTGACCGCTCGTTATCGTACTAGCATTGGCGATCTCCTTTTCCATGTAATAAAAACCAGCTTTATTGCGACTGTCATCTTCGTATGCTCTCTTGCTCACACAGTCCAGCGCAGCCGATGGGGGAGTAGATGGCGAAGGAGAGGGTGAGGGACTCGGGTTTACACAGTCTATATCATTCGTACAACTATTTGTCCCAGGTCCAGCCACATCTTCACAAGCATAGGTTGTGTGATTACACACTTTGTGTGACGTAACACAAGCCACTATGATGTTTTTAGAACAAACCGATGGCTGCTCGATTGCAAATATCGGCGCAGTGGTTGCTGAGGCAATGGGACTACTATTTACCGCTGGCTTGGGAGTAGGTAGGGTTGTGACAGTTGCGGGTTTGCGCACATAGTATACGATTCCCACCGCAGCCAGGATCACAAAGAATATCCCGAGTGCTATCAAAATAGTTTTTTTCATTGTACAGCTCCAGTCCACACAGGATCACAAGTAAGTACTCCAGATATTGTGGCACAGGCTTTGCACTGTACCGAGTATGTCCCACACGCTGAGATATTGAGTTCTGCGGTAGTTGCGGTTTTGTTTTCAAGCAACTGGTCTGCTCCGTTATCCAAGCTGTAGCGGAATTTGTAAGACAAAGTGCCAGCTGAGGCGGGAGTGATGGTCCCCGCACAAGTAAATGTCACGGTTTGCCCAATCACTGGAGTTGTAGCCGGTGTCTGTGTCAGTCCCGTACAGGCAATCACGGGAGTATTTGGTGGCGAGCTGGGCGGAGCAGATGGCGGTGCACTAGGTGGCTTTGATCCGCAAGGAGGGAATATCTTTGTTCTAGTTTCACTCTTTCCAGGTCCGCAAGAAACGTCAATTTGTTGTACCTTCCCACAAAATGATGCAGCCGTATCAAATGATTTGCTTTGTGATGGTGGTTTATCCTCACCATCAAGACATGATTGTCCTGCCTTTGTACCAGCGCAAGTAAATTTCATTACAAAACATTTATCTGCACCAGCAACATTACTCAGGATTCTACATCCAGTTGCATCACACGACCATGGATTTGGAGTTGTGTTTCCACCTGCGTCAAGAGGTGCGCAAGCACCATTCTTTACTATTCCGCATAGCCCCATCCCAGTATCAACATTGTCTGCGTTCAATTTTATACAATCACCATTCCTATCAAAAAGATAATCACCCTTAGCACCTTTACTATCAGCACAATTACAGGTTTTAACCCATTTAATTTTATCAGTAGTGGATCCTACTTTGCACGACGCTCCATATGTGGTGGGGATTCCGATCGACTCCCCATATTTATTACATCCCCCACCAGCCGCGGCAAGGTCGGCATTAGAGACACATTTATCTATGATTCCGCCACAATATGTATAATTGCCAGTACACGTGCACGATATTGTCCTTCCTGGATCATTGGGATCGGGAACACCGCCAGGAGGGCAACTTTTAACACCACCCGCAGGAGGTGTTGTGCCACCACCATTACATGTCTCACCACTCCACCTACAC
Source organism: Microgenomates group bacterium (assembly GCA_049286965.1). Lineage (GTDB taxonomy): Bacteria > Patescibacteriota > Microgenomatia > UBA1400 > UBA12108 > CAJAUT01. Next base: position 4,173 of record JBAQEX010000035.1, read on the forward strand.
CCATACTGTCCTTTCCAGGCTAGCGCATGGGTGCCGTCACAGTGCTTGGGACATTCAGCTTCAGAATAGGGGAATCCCTCACCCGTATAAGCAATCTGGCCTGTCTTGGCCATTTGGGTATAGACATAATACCCTCCAGTACCAAGCATACCTAGCAATCCAAAAATCCCCAGTACAACTAGCATTATTTTTGATTTTGTCTTTGGCTTTGCCTCTGGCTCTACATTATTTAGTGGCGCAGGAGGTACTGGCGGCAAATAGCTCGATTCCGTGTTTGTGCTTGGAGCTGGCTCTGGCATTGGTGGCATTGCTGGTTGTGGCGGCGCAGTAGGTGCGGTCGTGGGTGGGGTAGGTGGTAGTGCATTTAGCGTAGGAGCTGCAAAGGCCAGGGGAGTTTCATCTTTCATAGGCGGATTCCCCAGAGCTGCGTCTACCGTTGCTTGTGGGTCTGGCAGAGTTGGTGTGATTGGGTCAGACATAATGTACTTCCACTACAGCACTAAAAGCACTGCTCCTACTACCATAATGACGATTCCTAGCCCTGCCGTCAATAGCGTATTTTCGATCACGCCTGTGACAGGTACTGCGCTGTCGGTTGCAGGCATCGCTGCCCTTGGCGTAGTTGTCGCACTAGCCTTCGGGCTCGCCTTGAGCGAAGCCGAAGGCGACGATACAAATGCTGGGTCCAGCCCCGTACTGCTGGTACTAACCGTAAATCCACGCTCGATCTTGGTAGTTGCACCGCTACTGGCTATATAACTAACGGTGATTTTTTGTTTCCCTGTCTTTAGGTCTATCACTGGCGACCACGACCAGGTTTTATCTACTCCTATCTCCAATGTGTCAGAGATTGCCTTTTGTCCAGTCAGCGCAATCGATAGTGCCGTCCCCGCCGGTCCTGTCCCTCTAAATTCTGGCCTCAGCGTCTTTAAAGTTTCCCCCTCTTCTTTGGGATTGGTCAAGGTTACGCTTGGAGTCGTTATGGCATTTACATCATTCCCAGAAATGGGTTCGACATTAAAGATAGATGGAATTTCTCCTTGGGGTTTTACCTCCGCAATATTTGGGATATCAGCTATAGTCAAAAAATCTTGATTTTGTCCGAGGGTGATTACAGGTACGGGAGCACTATTGGCCAGCGTCACATTGGCAATTGATGTGGCGCTACCCGACTCCACCTCTATATTCGCAATAGTAGCCGAAGGGTCAAATTCTACATATGATTTAAAATCCGAACTCCGCATCGTGGAGAGGGTAAAAGCATAATTCCCCGTTTCACCAATCAGTACCGAATTGGTACTCCCACCAGGCAAAGTAAGATAGATTATAGATCCCCCAGCCGGCTGTTTGCCGGGGTTTTGTACGCTCCCGTAAAAATTGATCGATTTGGGGGTGACTCCTATCACTGGTCCAGTTGTGACAGTATAGGGACTCCCATTATTGTCAAATTTTGTCGCTTTATCTCCAGAGACTATTCTGAAAGCATACTGTGTATTTGGCTGAAGACCCTCTAAGCTAACATGGTGCGTTACAAACTCTCCTTTTGTAGTGGCATTATCACGAGAGTCACTAGCCTTACTTTCAATTTTTGAACCCACCGTCCCATACTCTATATATCCTTGAGTAGGGGATTTACTCACCCAGGAAACACTAAATTTATTATCAGCCACATTGGTAATTTTTACTTTTTGCGGGATTATTTCTTGAGAAGTCGTGCCAGATTTATTTTGGAAAAAGTAAAAATACGCTCCCACAGCAACTCCAATAAAAACAAGCCCCAAAATGGTAGGTATTCTCTTAGCTAATAAATTCATTATTGACCACCTACTTCAATAGTAGCACTTGGCGAAGCAGTTGCCGAGTCCACAGGGGTAAAATTCAAATCAATTTTTTGACGTTTTGACAACGATTCGATCGTAGATTTATCCACCAAGATTGTGATGGGCTCGAGTAATTTTTGCCCAACCTCAATTTTTGCTGGCGCTTTGTTGATTGCTTGGATCACCGCCACCAGCGTCCACATCATTGAGGTAATCAGAGTCAGCACTCCGATTTGGTACAAAGTTTTATTTATCATGAGACTATTTCTTCTCGCCATTATTTTTTACCTTTCTTTTCTTCTAGAATTTTAGTGATTTGTGCTTGATCAGCCAGGTAAAAAGTCTGGCCAGTCACCTCCAATTTTAGGGGTACTGAGCCATTTGGGGTTGTCCCGCTTTTCGCTGACTGGGGTGAGATATTGACTGATTCAACGGCAATGATTCGCTCCATTGAAAGTAGCAATGTCAAAAATTCATTTATCTGAGAGTATGTCCCAACCGTATTTACATTAAATTGTAAACTCAAAACACTCTGATCTTTGTCGGGGTTGTACGGGGAAACCAACCTAGAAAACAACAGGCTCGCGCCCAACGACTCGGCATCTAGTTTGGTCCCAGTTTGAGCCGCTATCGCCTCTATGCTATTGATAAAATCACCGTACTTCACTCCGTTATTCGGGATGCTTCTATCTATAGTTGGTAGCATTGGCTTGATTGCTTCTAGCTGGGTAGCGGCGGTTTGCAGGTTTGTCACCTTTGCCTCCAGTATTTTTGCAATTTTGCCCGACTCAGCGATATTTGTCTTGAGCGTTGCAATCGAGACTAGCGTAGGGCGCAAGGCAAAAGAAATAAATACTGCGATCACAAAAAAAGACAACACGACAGTCAAGGAAGACTGTACTGCGGGGATACGGTAATATCTCTTTAAATCCTGAGTATATCTAGTCGGGCTAAATTTCATTTTTTGTTTCCAATCGTGCTATTAATCTCAAATTGAATCTGAGCTCCTTTGGCCGAACTAGTTTCCAGTTTTGCCAAATTGATATTGCGAAACATCGGATCTTTCTGAATTGTGGTCAGAAATTGACCAAACCCAGTCAGGGAACTCGAATATGCCGTCAAACCAAGACTCTCTTTAGTCAATCCAATTTTCTCAAACCACACGTCGGCTGGAGTTATTTTTGCCAACTCCGATAAGGTATTGATGGTCAAATTTTGTGATTCTATCGCGTCTTTAGCTTTTGCCAACTGCTTTTGACTCAAGACATAATCTCTCTCGATCTGATCATATGATTTGATTATCGCCACTTGTTTGGTAATTGATTTGCGCAAATCAGTAAGCTGTCGATCGAGCGTAAAGCGATACAAAAATGTCCCCATCACAACTAGTTGTGTCAAAATCACCGCCCACTTGCCAAAAACTAGGGCCCACTCTAAAACCACTCCCATTGTACTATTTTCAAATGAGTCTCTAGGCAACAAATTTATCGACTTTTTGTGACCAAAAAATGCGGGCAGCTTCATCCATTCAGTATAACGCGTCTACAGAAAAAAATCTTGTCTTATTTCTTTTTACTCAGTTTGGCAATGCGTGACTTCAAACGACTTGCATGACCTTTTGCCACCAGATGGTGTTTGACGGCGCGGTCCATTGCCGAATACAAACTTTTTAAGGTTTCTAAACTAGGGTTGGCCCGAGCTTCTTTGATCGTAGTTTTGAGTCTACCTTTGGCGGTCAGGTTCGAGAGTGTGCGGCGTTTATCTACGCGGGCTTTTTTTGTTGCTGATTTTGTAAGTGGCATGAGGGGGATTATATCAACTGTCACCCAATCGCGCAATCACCAGTTGCCTCTAGCACTTTCAATCATTCATGGGGTACACTACCATTATGTTCAAGCGGTTCATGCAAAACGGCAAAAATCTCATCTCCAAAGAAAACTCTTCCATCCTCTCAGCTGCTGCCGTGATCATGTTTGCGACCCTAGTCTCAGCGCTCCTTGGGTTTATCCGCACCAGGCTGTTGATCTCCTATTTCTTTGCTGACAAAAGTGTTCTGGATGTTTTTTGGGCAGCCTTCCGTATCCCCGACACCATTTTTCAAATCCTCGTGGTAGGAGCTCTCTCTTCGGCCTTTATCCCGGTATTTAGTCGTTACTTAGAACACGAAAAAAGGGAAGAGGCCAGTCTCATCGCCTCCTCCATGATCAACACGGTGGTTGGGATCATGCTTGTCCTGACGGTGATCATTTTTGTTTGGGCAGAGCCGCTCTGTCGCCTCGTGGCAGGGGGGTTTGATGATACCCAAATCTCCCTTATGGTCGGCCTCACCCGCATCATGGCTAGCGCCCAAGTCTTATTTGGTTTTTCCTCTTTTATTACTGGCATTATCCAGTCTCATAAAAGATTTCTTATCCCAGCCTTCGCCCCCAGTCTCTACAATGTGGGGATCATTTTAGGTACTATTTTCTTTAGCAAATCCTTGGGTATCATGGGTCCCGCCCTTGGGGTCGTAATCGGCGCCTTGCTCCATCTCTTGGCTCAACTCCCGCTCGCTCACAAACTAGGTTTCGCTTATTTGCCCACTATTCACAAACACCCGGCCATCAAAGAAATGACTGGTCTCATGATTCCTCGCATGATCACGCTCTCCCTCTCCCAGATCGAACAAACTACCCTGATCGCTTTTTCCTCATGGCTTGGCAGTGGGACCGTGACTATCATTTCTATCGCTCAGCAGCTTACCAATCTCCCAATTCGCCTAATTGGAGTGACCATCGGCCAAGCCTCGCTGCCATTTTTTGCCAAAGAAACCGCCAAAAACAATCTCTTGGGATTGGCCAAAATGGTCAACGATGCCATCCTCCAAATGCTCTATTTGGCTCTCCCCGCCAGTGTCATTATTTTGGTGCTTCGTATCCCTCTCGTGCGTTTGGCCTACGGGGCTGGTTCCTTCCCTTGGGCTGAAACGGTGTTAACCGGCAAACTAGTGGCTATGTTTGCCATGGCTATCGCCGCCGGATCACTTTCCCACATCATTATCCGGGTTTTCTATTCACTTCACGACACCAAAACCCCATTCATCATCAATCTTGTCTCAACCACCATCAATGTCTCTCTTAGCTATTATCTCCTTTTTGTCCTGCGTACTGGCATCTTGGGGATGGCCTTTGCCATCACCCTAGCCGACATCCTAGAAACCACCTTTCTCACGATCGTCCTCTATCGTGTCGCCCAGTTTTCCCTCCGCCAGATCGTGGGGCCATTCCTTAAAATGTTGCTGGCAGCCGTCATCACCACCATCAGTTTGTGGGTGCCCCTGAGAGTCTTGGATCAACTCATCTTTGATACCACGCACACACTCCCCCTCATCCTCCTGACAATTACCGTCATGATCATCGGACTTGCGGTGTACCTTGGGACTTCATACCTCTTGCGCATCAAAGAGCTCGAAGTATTTGTCGCCCTGGCTAGGAAAATAGGCGACTGGCGATCTTCGCTTGGCGCTTCGAGCGAATCTCTGGAATCTACTGAAACTCCAGTATAATACGTACCATGGTTGGTCAGACTGCAATACCCATCTCGATAAATCAACGTGCCATCAGAGGGTCTGACCTTGACGGAAGTGCCCAGCCCGCAGACTCAAAGGCGGGAAGGTCAGACCCTATAGGAATTTCAAAAATCCGCAACTTTTCCATCATTGCCCACATCGATCATGGCAAAACTACTCTGACCGATAGACTCCTCGAGTCGACCGGTACCGTCGCCATGGGTGGGACTGTCCGCCTGATGGACTCTAATCCTATCGAGGTCGAGCGGGGGATTACCATCAAGCTCGCTCCTGTTCGTATGTTGTATCAAGATTACATTTTAAATTTGATTGACACTCCCGGACACGTCGATTTTTCCTACGAAGTTAGCCGTGCGCTCCACGCCTGTGAGGGAGCGGTTCTAGTAGTTGATGCCACCAAAGGCATCCAGGCCCAAACCATCGCCAACTTTGACAAAGCTAAAGAGGCGGGGCTTACTGTGATCCCCTTTATCAACAAAATTGACATGCAAGCAGCCGAGCCAGAGCGGGTTGCCCTAGAACTCATTGAAACTTTAGGGTTTAAACAAGAAGAAATTCTGTTTGGCTCCGCCAAGTCGGGTATCGGCGTGACCGAGCTGCTTGATGCCATCATTGCTCGTGTGCCTGCACCAGCCCCCCACACTCCCGGTGTGAAGGGTGTCCACACACCGGGAGTGTTAGACCCGCTTCGAGGCCTCGTTTTCAACTCCACTTTCGACGTCCACAAAGGCGTGATCGCTTTCGTCAAAGTAATTAGCGGAGAGATCAATAAAAGCAACAGAGATAATCTGATGCTTTTTGCCACCCGCGAAAAGCTTTCGCCCCTCGAAATTGGTTTCTTCTCCCCCGACATGCGTGCTTCCGACCATATCGCAGTAGGGGAGGTGGGTTATATCGCAACCGGCCACAAAGACATCCGCGCGGTCACAATCGGCGATACCCTAACGACAGTGGGGGCAGACATTACTCCGGTTGAGGGCTATCAACGTCCCCAAGCCATGGTTTTTATGGATATCTACCCAATCGATGCCGCCGATTATCGCAACCTCGTAGAGGCCCTCGGCAAACTAGCCTTAAACGACGCTTCGCTCTCCTATCACGCCGCTTCATCGCCCGCTCTAGGTCACGGTTTTCGGGTAGGATTTCTAGGTATTTTGCACGCTGAGATTGTCACCGAGCGCTTGAGTCGCGAGTTTGAGGTTCAGGTGGTCAATACCGCCCCCTCCGTACCCTACAAAATGATTTTGAGAAATGGTGAAAATCTCGAAATTTCTAGTCCCGCCGACTGGCCAGCACCCGAGTCCATCCAAGCCATCGAAGAGCCCATGGTCACGCTCACTATCTATACTCCAGAAAATTATGTAGGCGGGATTATGGAGCTCACTCAAGGAAAGAGGGCCGAGTTTATCGATATGCAATACGTGGCAGGTCGTGTGCGCCTAAACTATCTCATGCCTCTTTCCGAGCTCATTACCAATTTCTACGATCGCCTCAAATCAGTTTCTTCAGGCTACGCCAGTATTCAGTATGACCATGCTGGTTACTCTGGCGTTGACGCGGCCAAGGTCGACATTTTATTAAACGGGGATCCTGCCGAGGCTCTCTCCTTTGTCTCCCCCCGCTACTCCAGTGAGTCTCGTGCTCGGGTGTTGGTGGATAAACTGGCCGAAGTCATCCCCAGGTCGCTCATATAAGTAGACATACAAGCTGCAATCGGTGGCAAGATAATCGCCCGCGCAACTGTCAAGGCTTTCCGCAAAGACGTGACCGCCAAACTCCACGGCGGAGACATCTCGCGCAACAAGAAGCTGCTCGACAAGCAAAAAAAAGGTAAAAAGAAAATGAAACAGCTCG
>JBAQEX010000036.1:0-3290 GCA_049286965.1 Microgenomates group bacterium
CAGATGGGGAACAAACAGGTCAAACAGTTTTGTATATTGTCCAGTGAGGTAAAACAGTTTTTGGGGATGGCTGCCAAAAAATTTGATCTTTCAGCCCGCGCTTATTTTAAAGTGATTAAAGTGGCTAGGACAATCGCCGATCTGGCTGGAGAAGCGGAGATCTTGCCTGCGCACATCGCGGAGGCGGTGCAGTATAGGGAGAATGTGTGGTGATACGAATATCAAACTCCCGGAGTTTGATATGAAAGGAGTGAAGTATGCCAAGTAGAAAAGTACCACTTGTGAATGGAGAGTATTACCACGTGTTTAATAGGAGTGTTTTCCAACATCCGATATTTTCTAACGAGAGAGAGGCGAAAGCATTTGTAAAAGCTTTGACATACTATACTTTGATTAATCCTCCAAGGAGCTTGTCACTAGAGAAAAGATACAAGGAAAATATTATGGATTATAACGAAAGGCTCGTGTCGATACTTGCATATTGCGTAATGCCCAATCATTTCCATATTGAATTAAAACAGGAAGTCGATGGAGGCATTTCTACATACCTAAGGCGGTTAAGTTTGTCATTTGTCAGATATTATAACTTATTACATAAGCAAAAAGGATCATTGTTTGAGTCACTATTTAATTCTGTATTGATTGAATCTGAGAATCAATTGTTGCATGTATCAAGATATATACACTTAAATCCAACTAGTGCAATGCTAGTAAATGACCCCATTCAATATCCATATTCTTCTTTTAGAATGTATGTTTATGGAGGAGAGAAACCACCGTTTGTGTTTGATGATATTTTGCGTGGTAATAAACGGGGAAATTATGAGCGGTTTGTGAACGACAATGTGGGATATCAACAGACATTACAATTTATTAAAAACCAGCTGATTGACCATGAGATTTGAGAATCAAACTCCGGGAGTTTGATATTGTGAGGTAGAACGATTTGGTATAGTTAAAATATGAGTAAACAAGGCAATAAGATCACGGGGAATAAGGGGGAGAGTCTGGCGGCAGAGCATCTAATGATGAAGGGATACAAGATTTTGCAGCGGAACTACCGGAGTAAGTGGGGTGAAGTGGATATCATTGCAAAAATAAATAATATTGTGGTGTTTGTGGAGGTAAAAACTAAGACAACGGACAAATTTGGCGAGCCGTGGGAGATGGTGAACCACTGGAAAATAGAGCAAGTAAAACGGATGGGACAGGTGTGGTGTCGGGAATACGCATGGGAAGGCAGAGTGCGAGTAGATGTGGTGGGGGTATACCTAGATCAGCGTGAGCCCAGAATCGAACACTGGGAAAATGTAGAGATTACATCTCTGGGATAAGGGAGATCCAGGGCCGTGGATTATTTGCGTAGTCGGGACGGGATGAGTGGAGAGGTGAGGCGATGTAGGTGTCGTTGACACTATCATAGTGGTGGATGTCAGAGATCAGTTTACTGAGATCGTCTTGTTCGACTGGCCTCATCTTGTATTTGCCATGGTAAATGGTCCCCTGAGAGGCGTGGGTTTTGTTGTAGTACATGGCATAACCGACAGAGAGGCGACGCATGAGATTGCTGATCCCTGGCTTTTCACCACCTAGATTTTCGCGCAGCACGAGATGAAAGCGATCGGGGAGTAGGAGAAAAGCGTGGAGGCTGACGGGGGTGGCACCAAACTCGGAGGCGTTGCGTTTGTTGATGACGGTTTGGGGAGTCAGGCGTTTGACCCAAGAGAGCGGGGTGGCGTCGGGGAAGCGCAGGTAGTAGGAGAGGAGCAGGACAAAGTTTTGGAAATCGGCGTCGGATTTGAAGAGCTCGGTCCCGACTTTAGTGGAGTGTTCGAGGTGGTAATACCTACCTGGTTCAAAATTGCGGAGTAAGAGTTTGCTGGGCATGTATCCAACATAGCGTAGGTTTACTATCCTTGTCAAGTCTCGGGATAAGTTGCCTGTCCGCAATGCTAAAGCATAGCTTTTGCAGGCGGGTCAATGGTTGGGTAAACAGTCTTGTTGTCAAACCAAATTTATAGTCTCCGGTATTATTTTGGATACGATGCAAAACACTTGCCTGCTTCGCGTCGCGCATTTTGCTTAAAGGTAAAATAATAATGTCGATATAAATTTATTTGCCAACAATCCAAGAGTATTATGTTATATTGAATTATAAGGGGGTAGATATGATGAAAAAAATGATTGAAATAGTGATGGTAGCAGTGATAATAGCAGGTGTGGCTGGGGCGTACTTTAAGTGGATGGGGGCCCTGCCGATTGCCGTGACCCAAACGCAGAAAATCTCTACATTTGATGTGAGCGGGGAGGGGAAAGTGGTGGTTATACCAGACCAAGCCGTCGTATCACTAGGCGTGCAAGAGACAGGATCAAATCTGAAACAAGTACAGGAGGCGGTGAATAAAAAAATGGCAAGTGTAGCGAAATCTCTAAAAGAGATGGGAATAGCAGAAAAAGATATTAAAACGACGGGTTACAATTTTTATCCTGACTGGCAAGTCAAAAACAAATACAGCGCGCACGCATCTATCGAGGTAGTTGTGCGGGAGATGGACAAAGTCTCGCCCGTGATGGATCTAGTTTCGTCACTGGGACTAGATAATGTGCAGGGTCCAACATTTGGACTGTCGGATGAACTGATGAATAAAACGATTAAAGAGGCAAGAGGACTCGCGATAGATAAAGCTAAAGCAAAAGCTGAGGAATTGGCTCAACTGGCTGGGATGAAACTGGGAAGGATAGTAAATATCACTGAAGGACAAAATAGACCACAAAACTATCTGGTCAGGGAAGCACTGCCGATGACGGGTGGAGGAGCTGTTGATGCAAAAACAGCAACGCCAGTAGAGGTAGGGAGCAGCGAAGTGTTGGTAGATGTAACTCTGAGCTACGAAACGAGATAAACTATCTTTCTAAAGTTTTTTCGAGATCGTCGCTCGTGCGGTAGAGCGCTTTGAGATCACCATATAATTGTTCTAGATTGGTTCTGACTTTTTTGACGCCTGTAAGGGGAATGGTAGAAGAGAGGGAGTCGAGTGCAGAGAGCAGCGTTTTTTTGAGATTGAGTGAGAGGAAGAGGAGGGTATCAGTTTCTTCTTGACTGAGTTCACTCGTCAGCTGGGCTTGTAGGCGTTTTTGCTCAAGGATTGATTCGTATTGGTGACCAGTAAAGATCGCAAGAGGAGTGATCATAATGAGGGCGACCAACTCGGAAAGATGTGCCAAGTCGGTGAGACTAGTCCCTGGGATGAAGAGAAAGAATAAAATGAGCACGCCCGTGAGAACTAAAG
>JBAQEX010000037.1:0-6804 GCA_049286965.1 Microgenomates group bacterium
GGATAGGAGATTGTTAGAAAATATGGTTACCATACCATCGTCGTATCCTAGTGAATACGAACTCGGGGAATATCTGGAAAGATATTTATCCTCGAATGGTTTCAACGTAGCGTCACAGCAGGTCGCAGCTGATAGACATAACATTTTTGCTACAAAAGGGCGTGGACACAGGGCTATATTATTTTATGGTCATCTAGATACGGTACCCCTTACTTCTCGTGCACAATGGCAAACAGATCCATTTAGTTTAACTGAAATTGATGGCAATCTATTTGGTCTTGGCACTTATGATATGAAAGGTGGAATTTCAGCTTTTGTCGAGGCGTGTGCCAATTCAAAGAGCTATTGCAAAATTTTATTGACAGTCGATGAGGAAAATTGGTCAGCCGGGATTTGGAAAGCCATCGCAGAGAAATCAGATTTTTTTGATGATGTGGAATTAATTATTTCCGCCGAACCAAATTTTGGACTCGGTTTAAACGGGGTCACCAACGCTCGTACCAGTCGATATCTCTATACTGTTACATTTGATGGAAAGCCAGCACATGTAGCCAATTATCAGGATGGGGTCGATGCCGTAAATATACTCGGCAAGTTCATCGCAGATTTTTACGCTACCCGTGAGGAGTTATTTCACGTAAATGGATCCTATGCCCAGATTCGCAGTGTGGGTGGATCAGCTATGGGCATGAGCGTATGCGGTATATCTACTGCCGAGATAGAAGTACTTGCAGCACCTGGGGAAACCTTAGAATCAGTACGACTCAAAATCCAATCACTGACAACTTTTGGCGTGATACCAAAGACACGTCCAACCCCATATTTACCGGGTTATATTTTTACAGCATTTCCATATCAAGACACTATTAGAGAAGTTATCAAAAAACATACTGGTCTAGATATGGAATTAAAGTCACGTAAATCTGTTGCAGACGATAACGCTTTAGCGACACTCGGGATTCCAGTAATAACCTGGGGCCCAGATGGTGGCAATGCACACGCTCCAAATGAATATGTAAAAATAAACTCTCTAAACATATTATCAAAAATGTATTTAGAATTATTAAATAACAAGGAGAAGATATGACCCCAGCAAATGTTGTAAATATATTTTTAGACCTCGTTCAAATAGATAGTCCTTCAGGTCATGAGTCAGAAGTGTCAAAATATATTTGTGTATACCTTACGAAGCTAGGTATCACAAACTTTGTCGACAAAACAGGGAATGTAGTCGCCTCAATTAGCGGTAGCAAAGAATCAGCGCCAATTCTCCTTTGTGCACACATGGACACAGTAGAACCAGGGAGAGGGGTCAAGCCAGTCATAACAGATGGTTGGATTACATCAAGTGGAGATACCATATTGGGTGCCGACAACAAATCTGCAATCGCCATAATTTTAGCTAGTTTAAACAACTATATAGATATTCCTATATATTCAAGGAAACCACTTGAGTTAGTATTTACCGTGTCAGAAGAATCAGAAAATATTGGGGCAGCCAATCTAGATTATTCAAAGCTTCGCGCCCGTAGCGGCTATCTCTTTGATAGTTCGGGTTCTATCGGAGACATTTCTATAGCTGCACCAGCTTATGTGCGGTTTGAAATAGAAGTCATTGGCAAGACGGCCCACGCTTCTAGGCCACAAGAATCGATTAATGTAATAAATACTCTTAGTAAGTTATTAAGTTATATAAAAACTGGATTTATCGATGCTGAAACACTAGTAAATATTGGCACAGTCAGGGCAGGTGATTCTACCAATTCAGTACCAGGGACAGCTACGATCATCGGCGAAATCCGTTCTATGAACGAGCAAAACATCAACAACATTGTTATAAAGTTTGAAAAATATCTAAAAAAATTAAACTCAAATAGTAAAGTAAAAATATTGCTAAAGACAATTCGCGAAAATGGAGCTATTAATTTATCCGCTACCGACCCATTTGTCTTAGATTCTTTAAAAATTGTGAGAAATCATTTTCCTGTAGCCACCACGAAGGTTTCATGGGGATGCTCTGATGCAAATATATTTATAGATCATAGTATTGTGATGTTAAATATAGTCGACGGGTCTATGTATCACCATGCACTGGAAGAAACTATCACAATAGACTCACTCCATCAGATGGTAGGTTTGGTTACAAGTTTAATTACATTACATAGCTGATATAATCAGAAGGAAGGAAATATATGGCATCACGACTAGAAGAAATACGCAACGAACGCATCACCAAACTCAAGAAATTGGTGGGTCTTGGCATCTCGCCTTACCCCGCCCAGTCCCACAAAGAAATTGGGAACGGGGTGGTAGTTTCAGAGTTTGAAAAATATGATGGTAAGACAGTCTCTTTGACGGGCCGTCTACGTGCGCTGCGCGAACACGGCAAATTGGCATTTGGCGATCTCGAAGATCAATCAGGTAAAATACAGTTGCTCCTAAGGGCCACCAATCTCACGACTCTAGACAAGAAAAAAGGTTTACTGGGGTTTGCCGAGCTTGCGCTCATCGATGTGGGCGACTTTGTCGAAGCCAAAGGCGCTGTTTGCAAAAGTAAAACTGGCGCAATTTCACTGGACGTCATAGAGTTCAGATTGCTCACTAAATCCATTCGTCCGCTCCCCGATAGCTGGGAGGGATTAAAAGACCCAGATACCATCTTCCGTCGCCGTTACCTAGATCTCATCATGAATCCAGAGCACCGTTCGCTCTTTATCCGCAAGAGCAAGTTCTGGTCAACCGCACGCCTCTTTATGGCCGAGCACGATTTCCTAGAAGTAGAAACGCCTGTGCTCGAGCACGTGACTGGCGGGGCCGATGCGCGCCCATTTGAGACACACCACAATGCGCTTGATGAAACTTTTTATATGCGCATCTCTACCGAGCTCTATCAAAAGCGGTTGCTGGGTGGCGGGTTTGAAAAAATCTATACCCTTGCTCCCAATTTCCGCAACGAAGGCATCGACGATGAGCATTTGCAAGAGTATTACCAGCTCGAATGGTACTGGGCTTACGCCGATTTCCGGGACAATATGACCTTGACCCGCGACCTCTTCCGCCGCCTCGCGCAAGATGTCTATGGCACTACCAAGTTTACGAGAGGTAAACATACATTTGACTTAGCCGGCGAATGGGAAGAATTGGACTACACTACAATTATTTTAAACAAACTTGGTATAGATATCTTTAAAGATACTGAGTCCAAGATGGCGGCAGTACTGATGAAACATGGCGTCAAGTTGGATGGCAAAGTCGGCAAGGCACGGCTCGTAGATAATCTCTGGAAAATCATCCGCGCGGACGTAGCAGGCCCTGCCTTCCTGATCAACGTGCCCAAGTTTATCTCGCCTCTTGCCAAGTCGTACACGGACAACGAATCCATTACCGAGCGTTTCCAGATTATCTTGGCTGGTAGCGAGCTCTGCAATGGCTATAGTGAATTAAACGATCCCATGGACCAACTGGCCAGATTTATGGACCAGCAATCCCAGAGGGATGCTGGCGACGACGAAGCGCAAATGCTCGATATCGACTACGTCGAGATGCTTGAGTACGGCATGCCTCCAGCCAGTGGACTTGGCGTGTCCGAGCGCCTCTTCTGGTTCCTGGAAAATATTACTGCCCGCGAAGGCACGCTCTTCCCCCAGATGAAGCGCCATGTTTCACAGCTCACAAAGAGTATTTACGGTATAGAAGAAGAAAAGTCCAAGCCAAAGGATGAAAAATACGATTATGCTGCAAAAAAGATAGTCGCCATAGTAGATAGTACTATGGACAAAGGAAAGATCGCCAACGCCCTTGGTCATTTGGCCTTCTCAGCCGGCAAGTATTTGAGTAAGGATATGATGGGGAAGGAAGTTCTTGTTGACGCAAGCGGCAATACTCACAAAGGTATTTCAAAATATCCATTTATTATTCTTTCTGCCGATTCCGATAAAGTCAGAGAAATAGTCATGACGGCAAGAAATCTCGGGATCAATTACGTAGACTATCCCGAAGCTATGTTTAAGACTGGCAATGACATGGAACTTTCAAAAGCACTCTCAAAACAAAGTGAAGATAATATTTCGTATCGTGGAGTACTGTTAGTTGGAAAAACCAAAGAGATCGAGAGTCTTACCGGAAATCTAGAGTTATATAAAGGAGAAAGTTCTACCATCTCTAGTGAACAATCGACTAAATCTCCACTAAAAAAAGCTGGAAAATCTCTACCAACAAGCAATATTAGTCGTGATCAAGCACTTTCAATAGTTAAAGAATACGTCAAAAATGAAAGTCTAGTGCGCCACATGCTTGCGGTTGAGTCTGCAATGGCAGCTTATGCCAAAAAGTTAAACGAAGACGAAGAAACCTATCGCATCGTGGGTCTCCTCCACGACTTTGACTGGGAGATCCATCCCACGCTCGATGGCCATCCGCAAAAAGGTAGCGAAATTTTGCGGCAGAAAGGAGTGGATGAAGTAATTATCCGTGCCATCCTAAGCCACGCGCCTCACACCGGTGTTCCACGTATCTCAAACCTAGAAAAGTCGCTGTTTGCAGTCGACGAGCTCACAGGACTCATTACCACCACGGCGCTGGTCAGGCCCAGCAAAAAAATAGCCGACGTCGAAGTCAAGAGTATCAAAAAGAAATGGAAAGACAAGGGTTTTGCGGCAGGGGTAAACCGCGAAGAAGTAGAGCTTGGTGCGAAAGAATTGGGTGTCGATCTCTGGGAGAGTCACGTGCCCACAGTTCTTAAAGCCATGCAATCGATATCAGAAGATTTAGGTCTATGAGTAAGATTTTTATCAATGGCGCGCTTGGCCTGGCCATCAACGACAACCGGCAAGTATTTCTGACCCAGCGCAATGAGCCGACAGACCCCAATTTTCACCAGAAATGGAACATACCGGGTGGTGGCATCGAGTGGGGAGAAACCCCCGAAGAGACTTTGGTCCGCGAGTTCCGAGAAGAGCTAAATATCGTCCCTACCATCATTTATCCCCACCCCATCACAATTACCTCCATTCAGGGTGACGCCCACATTCTCTTGCTTTGCTATATCGTCAAGATTGGCAATCAGCAGATTGACACTACGGTCGACACAGCCCACGAAAATATGGCCTATGGCTGGTTTAGTGTGGAAGAAGCGAACAAACTCGACTCGCTCCCTCAAACTAGAGAAACAATCGCCAAGGCTTTTGCACTACTAGAAAACCATGATATACTAGACAAAATTAAATAAAAAAGCGTTATTAGTTTGGCTTTCCACCAAACGAGCTGATTAGTGTCGCAACTAATACGGACCATGCCCGTTACAGCAGTAGAATAAAGTAATCGCACAAGGTGGCACCTCCTAAACGGCCGTGAGCATGATAGGAGGTTTTTTTATGGCCAAAATATACTTGGTCCGCCACGGCGAATCCCTCGCCAACACCCTGGGTATCTACCAAGGGCAAACATACGATACCGACCTCTCGCCTCTAGGGTATAGACAAGTCTTGGCTTTACATGATTATTTTCTGGGCATTAAAGTCGAGGCAATTTACGCCAGTCCGCTCACTCGCACGCAAAAAACTGCAGAAAGTGTGGGGCGTGCGACCAATCGTCTAGTCGCTCTCGACCCCCAGTTACTTGAGACCAATCACGGTCAGTGGGAAGGCTTGCCCAAGACGATTATCCAGGAAAGATGGGGAGAACTCTTGGCACGGTGGAGCACCAATCCAACTGGAGTAAGTTTCCCAGGTGGGGAAACTTACGAGATGCTGCAGGCTAGAGTTACGGCTTGGTTTGAAAAAATCAAACACAACCCAAAAGATACAGTTTATGTCACCCACGACAACGTGATCCGAGTTGTGGCCGCAAATCTCCTGGGGTTGAGAGAGGATCGGTTCTGGGATTTCCCGCTCGATCCCGCCGGGGTGACTATTATCAATGTCCAAAACGGGGTTGCAAGGATACTCAAACTCAACGAAAACACTCATTTATCAGAGTGTCTCACAAATCTCTCTACGCATGCACTATAATAAATATAACTAAGGAGAAATAACTATGCTAGACATCCAATTCATTCGTGAAAATACAGCCGCCGTCAAGCAAGCCACGATCGACAAAGGTTTCGACGGGGCAGTTATCGACCAAATAATAGAGGTAGATAAGGAGCGACGCAAATTGATTGGTGAAGTAGAGACAATCAGAGCCAAGAAAAACAAGTTAGGTCGTGATCAAATAGAAGAAGGTCGGGCACTTAAAATAGAGCTCAAGACCATCGAAGAAAATCTAGGTATTGTCACAAACACTTTTAATGATTTGATGCTCAAAGTTCCAAATCCTTCAGCCAAGGACGTCAAAGTTGGCAAGGAAGAGGATAACGAAATAGTAAAAACAGTCGGCAAAATCCGCGAGTTTACATTCCCCGTGCGTGACCACGTAGACCTGGGTTTACTCACTGGCACCATCGATCTCACCAGTGGTACCAAAGTGGCGCAGTCCGGTTTTTATTACATCAAGGGACCTGGCGTTATGCTCGAGTTTGCGCTCATGCAATACGCCATGACCAAGCTAGCGCAAAAGGGTTTTACACCCGTCATCACCCCCAACGTGGCGAACGAAAAGAGTGTGATAGGGTGTGGATTCCAAGCGCGTAGCGACAAAGAACGTCAGATTTATCACCTAGATGGCGAGGACCTCGATTTGATTGGCACAGCCGAGATCACCCTGGTCGCACAGCATCAGGACACCATTTTTAGTCCCAGTGATCTCCCCAAAAAATATGTGGGTTATTCATACTGTTATCGCTATGAACGGGGTAGCTACGGTAAA
>JBAQEX010000038.1:0-24031 GCA_049286965.1 Microgenomates group bacterium
GTACCGCTAGACATACCATGGAGGTTTATGAAAAAACTGCAAATAGGCATTGATATCAACGAAGCCAATGTAGCTAGTCGTGTTGGTACTGGTCAATACTGTTACCATGTTCTGAAACATAGTAACAAGCGGACAGACCTAGATTTTCACTTGTACCACCGTGATCCATTGCAGGGCGATTTACCAGGTGAAAGCGACCACTGGCACTATCAACAGGTAGGACCAAGCAAAGCTTGGATTCGCTTTGGCCTACCACTATATCTGGCGCTCCACAAAAAACACGATGTTTTTTGGTCACCAGCTCACTACATGCCACCTATTACTGGGTGCAATGGCGTCGTTACCATTCACGATCTCGCCTATGAATATTTCCCCGATCTTTTCTTGCAGTCTGATCTCTACAAATTAAAAACCTGGACTAGGGCGGCAGTAGCTAAATCGTCCAAAATCATCGCAGTCTCGCAGGCCACCAAACATGACCTAGTCAAACTCTACGGGGTAGATGAGACAAAAATCTCAGTTGTCCACAATGGTTTTGACTCTGATATTTTTAACCTCAATCCTAAAATTGCTCCCACCTTACTGCAAAATTGGAATTTGAAAATTGAAAATTATATTCTGTTTCTAGGTACCATTCAGCCACGCAAGAATGCGATCAAGCTCGTCCAAGCATTTCATCTCCTCAAAGAAACGGGGTACAAAGGTAAACTGGTCATTGCCGGCGGTATCGGCTGGCTAGCCGATGATACTCTCGCTGTGATCAAATCATCGCCAGATGTAGGCGATATTGTATTGACGGGTTATGTGAGCGATGAAGTCAGGAAAACGCTCTATACCTACGCCGATGTCTACGTGCTTCCTTCCCTCTACGAAGGGTTTGGTGTCCCAGCCATCGAAGCCATGGGATGCGGCGCCCCAGTTGCCGTCGCCGACAATTCCTCTCTCCCCGAAGTAGTGGGGGATGCAGGCCTACTATTTAATGCAACCGATCCTGCAGGTATTGCCCGTGCTATTACTGAGATCAAGCAAGATCGCGATAAATGGATCAAAAAATCCCTTGCCCGCGCCAAGAAGTTCTCATGGGAAAAATGCGCAGAAGAAACTTTAGCAGTATTGACTTCGGGTAAAATTGGGTGAATAATTTAGTTATGGACGAACAAAGAACAGCAATTTTCAAACAAAAATCTATTCGTAAAATTATTTACAAAAATGAATGGTGGTTTGTCATCAATGATGTTATTTTAGCTTTGACCGATTCTTCCGATCCAGCTCAATATTTCAAGCGTATACGAACGAGAGATGGAGAACTTGCCAGCTTAATTAGTAAAGGGGGGGTACATTTTGTACCACCCCTCATGTTAAAAATAAAAAGCACTGGGGGAATTCAACTAATGTACTGTTGGAACACAGAAGGTATTTTTAGGCTGATCCAGTCCATCCCGTCCCCCAAAGCTGAACCATTCAAACGCTGGCTCGCTAAAGTAGGCTATGAGCGCGTCCAGGAAATCGATGATCCAGAGCTTGCCCAAAAAAGAGCTAGAGCCATTTACAAAGCTAAAGGTTATCCAGATGATTGGATCGATTTGCGCATGCGCGGGATCATGATCCGCGAAAAGCTCACAGACGAATGGGAGCATCACAGTGTAAAAGGGGGTAGAGAATATGAAATTTTAACTGCCGAAATTAGTAAAGCCACTTTTGGCATGACACCTAGTGAATATAAAAAGTTCAAAGGTCTCAAATCTCAAAATCTCAGAGATCATATGAATATATTAGAATCATTGTTTTCTCAGCTGGGTGAAGCCGCAACCACAGAGATCACCCAAGCTGAAAATCCTCAGGGGTTTTTGCCAAACAAGTCAGTTGCCCAAAAAGGTGGCCGCATAGCTGGTGAGGCGAGAGAAAAACTTGAAGCTCAAACGGGACGTAAAGTATCTACCGCCAAAAATTATTTACCCCACAATAAGCACAAGGAGCTCAAATGATCACTTGCACTTTTGAAAACGGTAATGTTGCAAAGCCTGGGATTCGACATATCACGACCTCCAATATCATTATTCGAAACGGTCAAGTACTCATGTGTCTGCGTGGCACTAAAAATGGCCAACCAATTCTAGAAAGTGGCAAGTGGGGGTTGCTTGGAGGGTTTATGGATCGCGACGAGACAATCATCCAGTCGGTCCAGCGCGAAGTCATGGAAGAAAGCGGTTGGGAAATTGATACACCTGAACTATTTAGGATAAACGACTATCCAGGCCGCCCAATGGAAGATCGCCAAAATGTAGATTTTATCTTTATAGCTCATGTCACGAAACAAATAGCTGTGCACGACGAAGAAGTCAAAGAGCTCAAATGGTTTTCGCTTGACGCCCTGCCACCCCAAGACCAAATCGCTTTTGATCATGGAGAAGACTTGAGGTTCTACATCGAACATTTACGAAATCCCAAGCAGCTACCATTATTAGGCTAGACTCAGATAGAATATAAAATATGTGGCAAACCAAAAATTCAAAAATAGTTTTTCAAAATAAATGGATCAAACTTTACATTGACGCAATCGAATTTGATGACGGGGCGCCAGGTGAATACACCTATTTATCCAGGCACGACGGAGCGCATGTCGTTGTAATCAACTCGCAGAACCAGATCATTTTATTCAAAGAATTTCGCTACCCAACTCGCAGTTTTGAGTGGTCCATACCTGGGGGCAAAATCGATGCAGGGGAATCCCCCGAGCAGGCAGCTATCCGCGAATCCCAGGAAGAGATTGGGGTCACGCTGGGTAAAATAATACCCCTGGGAACCTGGATTGCTCAAAGCACGCTCAGCACCGAAAAACTCAATATGTTTGTGGGATGGACTACCGATATTCCCAAATCAGGTGGGTTGCAGGACGAATCTGTTTCGCAGGTTCAAGCATTTTCCGCTACCGACATTCTGGACATGATCGATGCTGGCCAGATTTCCGACCCCTCAATTTCCTCTGCCCTGCAAATTGTGATTCGTAAATATTTATAGAATTAGCTTGGGTACAAACCGTGAAAAAATACTTCATCTTTTTTGTAATCTCACTCACTCTTTTCTTGAGTCATGCGATTATCACCAGGCACGCGATTTACGGCGACGGCAACGGCTACTACGTGACCGCCTGGAGTTTGCTTTACGATCATACTTTTAAATCTAGTAAAATCTTGACTCATCTGACAAATTTCCCCGGTAAAGATTATGTATTTTCTCGCATTTTCTGGGACGAAAACAAAAATCCCTATTCTGTCGGCACAAGTTTATTTTGGATCCCATCAATGGCTGCTGCGTCGATATTTAGCTCAAACAATCTAGATTTGCTTCACGAGCTGGGTCCTGGATTAACTGGTATTTTGTTTATGCTCGGAGGTTTATATTTTATCGAAAAATATCTCGCATATTTTTATACTCCCCGCACCACTTTCTTTACGATTCTTACTTTATTTATCGGCTCCAATTTGTTTTACTACACAACTCTCGAGCCAGCCTTATCCCATCAACCAGCATTTTTTTTGGTCTCATTTCTTTTGTACTGGACGCGTGATTTTAAAAAAAAAGCCTCGAACTACCTCCTCCTTGGCGTTCTCTTTGGTCTAGTCCAGATCACTCGTATCGCCGACACATTTCTACTGATCCCGATCTTTTTTGCCCTAAAACTAGATTTTAAGAAACTACTCCTAATTGGTCTTGGATTTGTGGTGGGCATGGCGCCCCAGATCATTGCGCAATACTTTTACTACGGTACAGTCGCAAGGAATTTTTATGTCACAGAAGCTAGCAACCAATGGTCATTCAAACTTATTCACCTGTTTGAATATTTGTTTTCCTACCAAAAAGGCATGTTTGTTTGGTCACCAGTTTATCTACTGGGTATCTATGGCCTAGCCCGTCTCAAGAAATATTTGATTCTAGCCACATTTGTATTTACCTGGTGTCTAGGTGCTTTTTGGTCAGAGCATTCGTCCATGACCGCCGGCTTTGGGCAACGCCTGGCCATCGCCTCAGTCCCCTATCTGGCTATCGGCATCGCCTATGCTTACGAAAGGCTGAGCCCTGTCAAACAAATCATTTATACCTCGTTCTTTGCTGTCTGGAATTTGTTCTTATTGTACGGTTTCTACATCCTCAAATGGAAAAACCTGTCCTGATCATAACCACATAACTATAAAAATCAGATTCAGATTTTTGGGTAACTGATATATTTAGATATACTAAAGAGTATTTATACTATCGTTAGAAAGATAATTTATCTAGAGCTAACAATTATCATCCGACATAAATCCGAATAAATTGTATAATCTGCGCTAATGAACCCAGAGATAGGAAAAGCCGATTATTCGCGTACTGCCAATTTATCAATAACTAGGTTATTGGGAGATTCAGAATTTAAATATTATTTTAATGGAATGGGAACTTATGGTTATCAACCTAACTTATCATCTATAGAAGATTTTCTCCCACCAGGTCAACTAAAATTGGCTGATTACTTTGAAAAAAGAGAAATTGAATTCAAGTATCTTAAGGAGATGTTAGAATATCTTGATTTTTCAGATAGGGACGTAAGGGAGAAGTTAAGTATTCCTTTTATAAATAGGCTTGCGGCAAATTCTTTGAGTGGAAATATATCTCAACAGGAAATTCTTAACATGTTTGCATTTTACAGAACTGCTTGGTCAGACTACTGGCCAGATGAAGTTCTAGAACACAAAATGAGGAATGTTTTTGAGCCATCTAGAAGTTACCAGATGCCATACAAAAAGCATATTAGTTTAGAAAATGCATATTTTCAATCAGAACTTGCTAAGAATCAAGGACTGCGTACAGTCACCGTCATGGGAACCTTTGATTTTCATAGTGGGCATTCGGAACTCTTGAATGCAGCTCGCGAACTTGCAGGTAATGGATTGGTAACAGCGTTTATTACAAGTGATGAGGAGGCATTAGTTATACGAACTGGGCAGAATAACATACTCAACTTTAATCAGCGCTGCGATATGGTTGCCGGACACGTTGGGGTAGATTTCTGCGTTGGATTGCCATGGGATGATTCTTATAAAGATGTAGAAGTATTTGATGCACATATGAAAGAATTACACATGGAAGTTGGTGCGCATTTTCGACTGGTAGGAGAGTTAGATGAGCGGAGTGAAAAAATCAGAGCACAATGTAATTCAGCGGGAACGATTTTGGTTTATAGAGCTAAAGATCGTATCGGTGATTTAAGTTCAACAGGATTGAGGAAAAAATTGAATTCTTAGAGTTTACGCATATACTTTCTGTCGTTTGATCATTAATTGATATTTATTATTTTTGATCTATAATCCAAGGTATGGATCAAGAAAAACTACCAAAAATATATACAGCTGAGAGAAATGTGATTTACCTACCTAGATCATCCAAAAATAAAAATGAACTTCAGTGGTCTACAGAATTATTACCTCAGCAAGCTGAGGCAGCTGCGGTATTTTTGTCTGGAATCGAATTTCTAAATATGATAAGTGGTGATTCAGGTCCAGATGGTAGAGCTCGTTCCGTTATTAACCTTATACAAGGAGAAGGTTATGACTTAGGTAACCCAGTAGGAATTTTTGTTTCTCCCGATAGTGATGCTAGATCATTAGTATTGGAAAAGCTCACTAATACTCTTAAAGAAAATCTAAAACAAAAAAATCAAAATTGGCTATCTGAAAGTACAAATATGAATCTGGCCGTTACAGGTATGTTAGAAGCCTTAGAAACACTGCTGAGATGATAAATAATCAATCATTTTTCCAATCATGTTACAATACGATCATGATTTTTACCGAGCAAACACCAAATGAATAGCCGAGTTGATTTTTACAACAATTATTCTCCTTTTTAAGGTTCTCCTACTGTTCGTTTGGACAGTCATATATTTACACCTTTTTTGGGAGGAATTTTCATGATTACAAAAATAAACATCAACAAAATGGATCTACTTATTTCACTTTATATAGCTTGTATCGCGATATCAGAGCTAATGGGATCTAAAACCTTCCCAGTGGCGATCCCTGGATTGCCGACGCTAAATGCTAGTGTTGCGATATTTGTCCTACCGCTCATCTTTACAATCAATGACATCATCACAGAAGCGTATGGCAAAGAGCGCACTAGAAGTATTATTAGATCTGGATTGGTAGTTATAATTGTATTATTGATATTTTCACTACTTGCAACGTACTTGCCAGCTTCTAGTCGTTTTATGTCAACCGAATCTGCTTACGACACCATATTTGGTTTATCAGCCAGATTCTCGGCTGCTAGTTTAACAGCTTTTACGATTGCAGAATTTTTAGATGTCTTCATCTTTGTAAAAGTAAGGGAGAGGTTTGGCAACAAAGCATTATGGATGAGAAATAATGTTTCAAACATGATCTCGCAGCTTTTCGATACGTTCATATTTACGACACTAGCTTTCTATTCAATTAGTCAGTCTCTATCTAATAATATTAATTTTATTCTTAGTATTGCTGTGCCCCTATGGTTATTCAAATGTAGTATGTCAGTCATCGAAACACCACTTGTATATTGGGGTGTCAAATGGCTAAAGGAGGAAAAATGAAAATTAGAGCAATAAAAACAAAAGCCATCATACTAGGAGACGATATATTTAGTATCCTAAATAATGCAATTCCAAAGCTGACAGATAACTGTGTGGTAGCAGTGACATCAAAAATCATATCTATCTGTGAGGGAAACATTGTGAAAATCGGGACCAGAGATAAGCAAGAATTAATGGCAGAACAGGCAGAATTATTTCTACCACCACAGTACAGTGCCTACGGATTTACCCTTACGATGAAGCATAGTGTGTTAATACCAAGCGCTGGGATAGATGAATCAAATGGGAATGGCTATTACGTACTTTGGCCACGTAACCCTCAAAACACCGCAAACAAAATACGCGAGCATCTCGTAAAGAAACATAACGTCAAAAATATTGGAGTGATAATCGTTGATAGTAAGACTACGGCCTTGCGATTGGGAGTGACGGGAGTAGCTATCGTCCATAGTGGCTTTGAAGCACTCAATAACTATATTGGAAAACCAGATATCTTCAATCGGCCTTTTAAAGTAGAAAAGGTCAATGTATCAGATGGCTTGGCAGCTTCAGCAGTATTAGTCATGGGTGAAGGCAATGAACAAACACCAATAGTTATTATCGATGATGTGCCCTTCGTTCACTTTCAACAGAGAAATCCTACAAAAGAAGAATTAGATATTTTAAAAATTTCTATAGACGAAGATTTGTACTCACCTTTGCTAAAAAATGTCCCCTGGGAAAAAGGTGGGGCATTTTCTGTTGTTTGATCAGCAATTGCGGTACAATTGATTACATGGACTTTCCACTCACTGACAAACATGGCAAAAATATGACCTGGAATCAGGGATTAACAAAAATCCAAACCCGGATCGTTTCATATTTCCTCGACTTTGAGCTCATGCTGCTCAACATAATTACCTATCTCCCGCTCCACTCTCTTCGCAATTTCATTTGGCGCGTGTCAGGGCTCAAACTTGGCAAATACTCGACGTTGCACACTGGAGTTCGGGTCTTTGATCCTCGAGGCATTATGGTGGGGGAGGGGACAATCATTGGATATGCCACCTTTATCGACGGGCGCGCTCCAGTTATCATCGGCAATCATACCGATATCGCCTCGGAAGTAATGATTTATAGCTCACAGCACGATCTCAGTAGCCCCGATTTTGCTCCTATCTCTGCCCAGGTCACTATCGGTGATTATGTCTTTATCGGTCCTCGCGCTATTATTCTTCCCGGTGTCGTGATCGGCGACGGGGCAGTAGTAGCAGCTGGAGCGGTAGTGACCAAAGATGTCGCGCCATATACTATAGTTGGCGGCGTGCCAGCCAAAGTGATCAGTGAACGTAAAATAACCGATCCACATTACAAACTGGGTAGGTTCAAGTTATTCCAATGATTATGAATAAGCCACTTGTCTCAGTCCTCATGGTTTCGTACAACACGCGCGACTATACCGTCAAAGCCATGCAATCAGCTTTGGATAGCAAAGGCTTTAAACCAGGTGAAATCGAAGTCATCATGGTCGACAACAATAGTCCAGATGATAGCGTGGCCTATACCCAAAAACATTTACCATCAGTAAAAGTCATTGCCAACAAAGAAAATCGCGGATTTGGTGGAGGCAACAACCAAGCTGCCTCACTTGCCACGGGCAAGTATCTCTTGCTCTTAAACCCAGACGCTTTCCTCGAACCCGACTCCCTACGCATTATGGTCGATATCATGGAGAGCCATAATGATATCGTCTCTGTCGGTCCCCAACTGCGCTACCTTGATGGCTCCATGCAGCAGTCATGTGGTTATTTACCTACGCCAATGAGGGTTACAGCCTGGATGTTGTGGCTCGACAAAATCCCCCTAGTCAAAACATTGTTTAGCACACCCTACCATGTCTTTGATCTTGATTGGCACAAATCCGATCACTACCCAGAGTGGCTTATGGGGGCATGTATCATCTTTAGAAAATCCGAATTTTTAGCCGCAGGCGGCTTTGATGACAAGATGTTTATGTACGCAGAAGAAGTCGAGCTCTATCGTCGCCTCAAAGAGAGTTTGGGTAAGCGAGTCTTCTTTACTACCAAAACCAAGGTGGTCCACATTGGTAGTGTCAGCACCAAAAAAGCCAATGCCTACCGCTTGGCCTACGAGCTCCAGGGGATCGAGTATATCTACAAAAAACATTATCCTCATCTCTTGTGGTATATCGCTCTTGTTATCAACTTGGGAGTCATCATGCGCATGGTATTATTTAGTTTGATCGCAAGTCGACGTGACACGCTAGTAGAATATAAAAAATACTGGAACAGAGCTAAATGAAAAAATTCTTCAATTGGCTGGACCTAAATATACTCACAATATTCACGGGATTTCTCATCATTTTTATCCCGTTGTATCCCAAAATTCCTTTGGCAGAAATCATCCAGGGCTACATTGTCCGCATGCGTCTCGAAGACCTCTTGGTCATGGCTGCACTCATCATCTGGTTTATCCAGTTGATCAGGAAAAAAATTACTTTGCCAACCAATTCTATTAGCAAGTTTATTTACACTTACCTGGTCATCGGTTTCCTCTCTGTACTCTCTGCCATTTATATCACCCAGACTGTGCCATTGTTTAGGGACCACCTCATGAAAGTATTCCTCCACTGGTTTAGGCGGATCGAATATTTCTCTCTATTTTTTATTACTTACTCATCCATCAAATCCAAAAAAGACTTGGTTTTATTCATCAAGGCCGGGCTCATCACTTTGATCGGAGTCATTGCTTATGGCGTCGGGCAAAAGTATTTTTACTTCCCAGCTTTCTCTACCATGAATCGCGAGTTTAGCAAGGGAGTAAAGCTATATTTGCAACCCAACAGTCGACTCTTGTCTACCTTTGGCGGGCACTACGACCTTGCGGGGTATCTCATGATGCTCATCACCCTGACTTTGCCAGCCGCCTGGCTCAACATAAAAAGTACTTTCCAAAAAATATTGCTATACACAGTTTCAATCATCGGCTATTGGTGTCTGGTCCTGACTACTTCTCGCACCTCTTTTATTGGGTTTATCGTGGGGATCACTGTGGTCTCACTGCTCTTAGCAAAATCACGTGGATTCTGGTGGGCGTTCAGTCGTTGGCTTACTACCATGTTTCTCAGCATCATTATCATGTTTACCTTTAGCAATCTCCTGGAGCGTTTTCTCCAAATCCTGCCCAACAAAGAGCTCAGGTCCCAAATTTTGGAGTTCCAACTAATAGTCAATGAGCCATTTGTCAATGAACCAAATAATTCTCAGGCTGTCACCGAGCTCCCCTCACTATTTTCATTCTTATTCAAAAAAGAACCACCCAAAACAATCGTGCTCACAGACGCAGAAAAGTCCCAGTTAGACCTCGTGGCCTCTACCTCCGATGCACCACCTTCCCTTGTCAAACCGACCCCTCCTCCTGACCTACCATCGGACGTCACGGCAGAGTCAGAACAAATCAGAGTAGATACAGCCCTAGAGCAGGGCAGAGTCTATGCCGGCCCCAACTACTCACCCAACGCTCTAAAATATGGTCTCTCCATGGGTATCCGGCTCGATGCATTATGGCCCCAAGCCATCGCAGGGTTTATGCGCAACCCCGTACTGGGTAGTGGCTACTCTACACTCGTCAAAACTTACAAAGATGAATTTACGTATGCTGAGTCTACAGACAATGACTATTTGCGGATGCTAGGCGAGACTGGGTTACTTGGGACTCTCGCTTTCCTCGGTATCATCTATTTTATTATCAAATATGCAAACGCCAATTTGCAAAAAACCGAAGGTATCTATTACCTCTTTAGTTTGGGAGCAATTGGGGCCACGGTATCGATGCTAGTTACTGCCACCTATATCGACGTCTTTGAGTCATCTAAAGTCGCCTACGTTTACTGGATGATTGCCGCAATAGTCGCCTACATTTACGACCATGAATCAAAAAAAGCTTAACATTTTTAGCAACCTTATTGTCATTGCCATCATTCTCCTTGGTATCTTCCTGCGGAGCTACAAAATAGATGCTCCTCTTGCCGATTGGCACTCATGGCGCCAAGCCGATACCGCCGCGGTTTCCCGCAATTTTGTCAAAGACGGCTTCAATTTGCTCTATCCCCAGTCAGATAGTTTTTTGGCCTTAAATGACAAGGGATTGCAAAATCCCGATCGTTATTTCATCAACGAATTCCCCCTTTACAATGCCACAGTTGCCATTTTGTACAAAATATTTGGTGTCAATGTGGAGCTTGGTAGGATGGTCAGCATCTTTATGTCTATGCTTGGCGCTCTAGCTTTGTACGGTTTAGTCAAAAAGCTACTAGGTGGCGGACCAGCCATCGCAGCACTACTGTATTACACAGTCTTGCCTTACAACGTATTTTACGGGCGAGTTTTTATGCCCGACCCTAGCTTTGTTTCATTATCGATTATCTCCTTATACTTTTGTGTAAAGTGGGTTGAAACCGAAAAAAATTCTTTTGGCATGGCGACCATGATTGCATTCGCCCTCGCTATGCTAGTCAAACCATATGCGGTTTTTATGGCGATACCCATGTTTTATTGGGTTATCTTCAACTGGGGATTAACCGTCTTTAAAAAACCCATGGCGTATGTAGTCGCCCTAGGCTCATTTATTCCCATTTTATTATGGCGTTATCACTATTATCTCCACCCCGAAGGGTCATTTGCTTCGACCTGGTTGCTCAATGGTGGCGACATACGTTTTACGGGTGCTTTCTTTCGCTGGATTATTTTTGATCGTTTCAACCGGCTCATTTTTGCCACCGGTGGATTTGTCCTTTTTGTAGTCGGATTAATGACTTCATATCTGCGCAAAAATACCTCTTTATTTTTCGTCTGGGGACTCGCGATTCTGCTCTACATTACAATCTTTGCCAAAGGCAATGTCAATCATGACTATTACCAATTGCCGATCGTCGCTCCAGGCATTGTACTCGCAATCATTGGCGGTCAAAGTCTCATCAATCTAGGTAAAAGTACTTTGCAAAAAATTATAAATTTCTGTTTTGTGATCATCTTGGTCGTGATATCACTCGCCTTTGGCTGGTATGAAGTCAGGGGGTTTTTCAATATCAACAACCCCGCCATCGTCGAAGCTGGCCAAAAATTGGATGAGATCGCCCCCGCAGGCGCACTTGTCATTGCCCCCTATGGCGGCGACCCGGCATTTCTTTACCAAACCAATCGTCATGGCTGGCCAGTGGGAGGGGACGCGCAAAAGCGGATGGATGACGGGGCTACCTATTATGTGACCACCAGCAAAGAAGATGAATTTGCTAGACTCAAGTCCAAGTACGGCGTAGTTTTTGAAAACGATAACTTCGCCATTATCCATCTCGTGCAATAATATGAAAGTCTTGATGCTCACTCCCTACCTGCCATACCCCCTAGTTTCTGGAGGTCAGATCCGTACCTACAATCTCCTCAAGCATTTGTCCAAACATCACGATATTACGCTGTTCTCACTCATCAAAGACGAATCAGAGCGTGAACATTTATCCGAGCTGCACAAATATTGCAAGAATATCCAATTATTCAAGCGCACCAAGAATCCTTTTGTCTTGCGCAATATCTTGCTAGCCGGTTTTTCATCATATCCCTTTGTCGTCACCCGCAACCTGCCGCTCAACATGAAAAAGAGAGTGGGCGAAGAACTCAGTCGCGGCAAATATGATCTGATCCACGCCGAAACTTTTTACATGATGCCAAATATTCCAGACACCAAAGTACCCATCATCCTGGCCGAGCAGACCATCGAGTACCTCGGGTACCAAGATTACATGAAAAAAGCCAATCCTCTCTTGCGCCCGCTCCTCAAAATAGATATTGCCAAAATCAAATACTGGGAGCGCTATTTCTGGGACAAGGCCGACAAACTGATCACCATGTCTAGCGAAGACAAGGAGTTTATCGAACGGGAGCTGGGTCGTCCCCAAAATATCTCAGTTGTCGCAAACGGAGTAGACCTCGATTATTTTTCAAAAGTAAAAAAGCATTTACCTAGTGATCCAACAGTATTATTTGTAGGCACCTTCAAATGGCTCCCCAACATCGAAGCAGTCGATGAAATCGTCAAAAAAATCTGGCCTCTCATCCTCAACGAGCTCCCAAACGCCAAAATGAAGATTGTGGGATTCTCGCCTACTGAAAAAATCAAAGGTTACGCCAATGACTCGGTTGAGGTGTTGGGTGGAATCGACGATATCCGCAAAGCCTTCTCTTGTGCTCACGCGCTCCTAGCCCCGATCCGCAGCGGCAAAGGCACTAGGTATAAAGTGCTCGAGGCCATGATCACGGGTACTCCGGTTGTAGCCACGACATTAGCGGCTGAAGGGCTCGATCTGCAAAACGGTGAAAACGTTTTAATCGCCGACTCCTCTGCTGGTTTGGCTGCTGCGACGGTACGGCTACTCAAAGACAAAGTCCTGCAAAATAAGCTGGCTTTAGCTGGGCAGAGCTTGGTCAAAAAAGGTTATAGTTGGGATACAATAGCCAAAGATTTAGACAATGTCTACAAGGAATTTAAATGACCACTAACCCAGTCGTATCCGTCATCATCCTCAACTACAACGCCGAAAAGTTTCTGCGCGAGACGCTCAAATCAGTAGCAATGCAAAAGGGGATAGATATCGAGACGATCGTCGTCGACAACAATAGCTCAGACGCCTCGCGCTCGATGGTTGCCAAAGAATTCAAAGACGTCCGCTGGGTGCAGCGAGATACATCACTAGGTTTTTCCGCCGGCAACAACGCCGGTCTCCCATTTGCTCACGCAGATACCATCCTTTTCCTCAACCCTGATGCCAGCTTTACCAAACCTCTGGACCTCAAAAAATGTTTAGACAAGCTCTGGAGCGACGACACCATTGGGACCTTGACCGCTCGTGTCAATCTAGTTCTCACAGGGGGTATCGATGAGACGTGTCACCGTGGCTTTCCCACTCCTTGGGCGGGGTTTACCCATTTCTCAGGCCTTGCCAAACTATTCCCCAGCGTCCCGCTTTTCAACCAGTACACCAAACGTTATTTGGGCTATGACACTGAACACGAAATCGACGCGGTCGGCGGCATGTTTATGCTCATGCGTCGCGCTATAGGTGAGCAGGTGGGGTGGTGGGACGAAGATTACCCCCTCTACGGCGAAGACGTCGATTTCTGCTACCGACTCAAAGAAGCAGGTTACCGCAATATCTATTGGCCAGAGGTCACGGTCTTGCATTACAAAGGAGTCACTACCGGCATGTCCAAGCAGAGCGGATCAGTCTCTACCGCCAAAAAAGAGACGATTAGGCGGGTAAAAGGCTGGTCTATCCAAGCTATGGAGATTTTCTACGCTAAACACTACATCAAAAAATATCCCTTCTTCATCAACTGGCTCGTGTTCCTCGGGATCAAAATCATGAAGTTCCGCCGCGTCACTCTGGCATAACTTTCCGCTATAATACGACTCATGGTCAATATTGCAATAGACGCTAGGTTTTATGGTACAGGCCACACAGGACTAGGTAGATATACTACCAATGTTCTCAAATATCTGCCCAGTCACCTACGAGGTCTCACCTTGAAGGTCCTACTACGTGACGCCGAGTACGACAATTTTCCAGGAGGGGAAAATATTGAGAAAATCCATGCCGAGATCCCGCATTATTCTCTGGCAGAACAAACCAAGCTACCCAAAATCCTCAAACAAATCGGTGCTGATTTACTCTACACTCTGCACTTTAACGCTCCCATTTTCTCTGGAGTCCCAACCATCATCACAGTCCATGATCTGATCAAATCTCACTTTACGACTTCAGATACTACGACCCGCTCTCCTTGGCTATATGCCCTCAAGCGGGCCGGCTACAACCGTGTAATTCAGCAGTCTCTTTCCCATGCCAGCGATATTATTGTCCCCACCATTACTGTCAAAAACGATATTTTAGCTATGTTTAGCGGCATGAAACCTGAACGGATCCATGCTATTACAGAAGCTCCCGATGAAATCTTTAGATCATCAAAAACCACACTGAACTTGAAAAACTTACCACAAAATTACATCCTGTTTGTGGGGAATGTTTATCCGCACAAAAACCTCCCCGTCTTGCTTGAAGCCCTCAAATCATTTAGTGACCTGGATTTAGTCATTGTCACCAAGCCATCCCTCTTTCTCTCCCGCGTCTTAGCGCCCTACGACCAGGGGCACATTCATGTACTTTCTGATCTTACCGACTCGCAGTTGGTTGAGGTTTACCAACGAGCCAAGCTGCTCGTGACTCCGTCCCTCATGGAAGGCTATGGTCTAGTAGGGCTCGAGTCACTCATGGTAGGCACCCCCGTCATCGCTAGTAATATCCCTGTTTACCGTGAGGTTTACGGGGATAAAGTTACATATTTCGATCCACATTCTGCCGCTGATCTTGTTACCAAGATCAAACAATATTCTCAATTACCCCATTACCCCATTACCTCATTACCTGTCCTCAACCGCACTTGGGACGACGTAGCACGTGATATTTCGGAGGTCATCCATGCGCGTAGCACTAGTTTATGATCATCTCAACAAGATAGGTGGCGCCGAGCAAGTCCTTGTGGCTTTTGCCGAGCTATATCCTGAAGCAGATTGGTACACTAGTTTTTGGAATCCCAGGACTGCTCCATTTTCCAAAGGTTGGAAAGTCCACAGTTTTCCGTACCTGCACTCACACCATGAATGGTTTCCCTGGGTCATGCCATTTATCTTTGAATCATACGATCTTCGCACTTACGATCTGGTCATCTCAATCGGTAGCGCTGCGGCAAAGGGCGTCATTACCGGTCCCCAAACTATTCACCTCAATTATTGTCTGACTCCAACCCGTTATCTCTATTCGCACAAAGACGAATATTTATCCAATCCAATTTACAGATTGATAGGAAAATATCTCCGCAAATGGGATACTGTTGCTTCCACCAGACCAGATACAATGATTGCAATAAGTACTCAAGTGAAAAATAGAATAAAAAAATACTACAATCGTGATGTCGAGATAATTTTTCCTCCTGTCGATATCCATAAATACACACCCAATATGCCTGCGAGGACAGTCCTCGCAGGAGGCTATTTTCTCACCGTGTCGCGCCTAGTGCCGTATAAGAAAATTAACATCCTGATCCAGGCCGCCAATCTAGCCCAAGTCAATCTAGTCGTGATCGGGGAGGGGAGCGAGTACAAGAAATTGAAAAATCTTGCAGGTCCTACAGTCAATTTGCTTGGCTATATCCCTGATCAAGAATTACCTAGTTATTATCAAAACTCTCTGGCTTATCTCCACGGGGGTGAAGAAGATTTTGGGATATCGATGTGCGAGTCCCTTGCCTCAGGTAGACCAGTGATCGCCTATGGTCAGGGTGGCTCCAAGGACATCGTGATCCCAGGCAAAAACGGAGTTTTGTTAGAGAGTAATACCATAGCCTCATTTGCCAAAGCCATGAAAGAGTTTGATACAATGTCATTCGTGGCTGCTGACTGTATCGCATCAGCGTCAAAGTTTGACAAAACAGTTTGGAAACGAAAAATTAAAGAAAGGATCAAGGATTTATGGATAAAAAACCAGAAGTAAAAGTGCTTATCATGTGTGGTGGGAAAGGTACTCGGATGTGGCCAATCTCCAATATGGCTCACCCCAAACAATTTGAGAGCATTTTGGGGGATACTTCTATGTTCCGCGAAACCGTCGAGCGCGTACTCAAATCGTTCAAGCCAGCCGATATTTATATCGCAACCTCAGGTCTTTTTGCTGATCAAATCAAAAAGCAAGCCACCGAAATCCCCTCTGAGAACTTTATCTTCGAGCCAGCCATGCGCGACAATCTAGGGGCCTTGGGGCTCGCCACAGCCATTATCGAAAAAAGAAACCCTGGCTCTGTCATGGTCCTCCTTTGGGGAGCTGATCACCTAGTCAAAAAAGTCGATGTCTTCCTAGAATCATTGAACAAAGCTGCTGATCTAGCCAGTCAGAGTGACAAAATGATCCTGATTGATGCTGTTGCAACCTATCCCACGGTGCACAATGGTTGGATCGAAATTGGTCAAAAAATCTCTACTCACGCAGGTTCTGACGTCTACGAATTCATTCGTCAGGTCGAAAAACCCGATTTAGCCAAAGCTCAGGAGTTTTATGCATCTAAAAATTACTTGATTCATACCGGCTACATGGCTACAAAAACAAATTTATTGCTGCAGTTTTACAAAGAATACGCCCCGGAGACTTACGGCATTATCGAGCGCATCACAAACGCCGAAGGATCGGATGATTTCCAAAAAGTTTTAGAGTCAGAATACCCCAAATTTGAAAAGCTCTCGGTCGACTACGGTCTCTACGAAAAATTACCCTCCAGCACCCAGTGGGAGATGCCCGCGGAGTTTGGTTGGGTCGATGTAGGTACTTGGGAGCTGCTTTATCATGGTCTAGACAAAGATGAAAATGGCAATGTCATCATCGGACAGGCCAATTTGATCAATGTTAAAAATTCGCTAATCATCACCAAAAAAACTGGTGTCATGGGACTCATCGATTTAGATGGCATGATCGTCGTCGAGACTGACAGTGACATGTTGGTCGCACCCCTCAAGGAAGCTCCCAAAGTCAAAGAACTCTACAGTCTTATCGAGTCCCAAGCATAATATGAGTTACCTACCCTCAGTCAAAAGGTCTCTCGACATAATTGTCGCTTTGATCCTGGGGATCATCTTTTTACCAGTCTGGATTATTGTGCCATTTCTAGTTGTCCTTACTTCGCCTGGCCCAATCATTTATCGTCATAAAAGGGTAGGCAAAGACGGCAAACCTTTTTCTATGTACAAATTCCGCTCGATGGTCGCCGACGCTGACGACATTTTACACAATCAAAATAAAAATCTGCTCAAGAAATTCAAAAAAATGGACTGGAAACTCGAAGCAAAAGATGATCCCCGCATCACTACTTTAGGACGAGTACTGCGCGCACTCACAATCGATGAGTTCCCCCAGATTTATAATGTGCTTGTGGGAGATATGTCTATGGTCGGACCCCGTGCTTACCTCGCTCGTGAACTGGATGAGCAAGTCAAAAAATATCCAGGGACCGCTACTCTTATGAAAACTGTCCTCAAAGCCAAGCCAGGGATCACTGGTTTATGGCAAGTCTCAGGCAGGAATGAAGTTACGTTTGACAAGAGGGTAGCACTTGACGCAGAATACGTAAGTAACCTTAGTTTGTGGAATGATATCTCAATCTTATGCAAAACCCCCAAAGCGATGATCAGCAAGTGGTAGAAACTAGGTTCGACAAGTTCCTACCCAAAAACGACGAAGTTTTGATCGAGGTTCACGAAACGGATGGATTGGTAAGACCTGTCTGGTATAAAAAAAGGTGGGTCATCATCACTCTGATTATTACAGTCTTTATACTTGTGATTGGTGTCTGGATCGGGATCGTAGCCAAACTCACCTCAGACAAAGTCAGCGTAGTATCTACCCATTTATCTGCTACCATGACTGCCTTCGAAGCGCGCGATTTAGCCCTTGCCGAGTCTGAGCTAGGAGAGACCAAATCAGCTCTCGCCGCCGCCAAAAAAACCTTTGGTGCCGCCATGCCACTGCGCTTGATCCCAGGGATCGGCCTCTATCTCAAAGACGTTAGTCACATTTTTGCAGCCGGAGAAAAGGGGACCGAGATCGGGGATTTGGTGATTGGAGCCATCAAACCCTACGCCGAAATAATGGGCTTTACAGGCACTCAAACCGCCGATCTAGGCCTAGCAACCGCCGAAGATCGGATCATTTTTGTTGCCACAACAGTCGAAAAATTGGCTCCCCAGATGGATCAAATCTCTGGGAAACTCAAAGAAGTCAGTTCAGAGTTCCAATCTATCAACGAAAATCGCTACCCCAAATCAATTGGCGGTAAAAAAATCAGAGAGAAAATTGTCACTCTCAAAACTACCGTAGCTGGAGCTGCTGAGTCCCTCGGCCAGTTCCAACCCATTGTCAAATTGTTGCCCGATCTCCTAGGCAACCCCGAACCCAAGAAATACTTGATAATGTTCCAAAACGACGCCGAGCTGCGCCCCACTGGTGGATTCCTCACGGCCTATGCCACCATGTCGATCCTCAAAGGCAAAATCACTCCTGGCATCTCGGAAGATATCTATACACTGGACGCTGGATTCAAGAAAAAAGTACCTGCTCCTGATCCAATCAAGAAATATCTCCCGCTTGTTTACAACTGGAATTTGCGTGACATGAACCTCTCCCCCGACTTTAAAGATTCCATGGATACCTTTACCACTCATATGCGAGATTCTTCTGTGGCGCCAGAGTTTGACGCGCTCATTGCCATCGACACCGAAGTGCCGGTGCGCATCCTCAAAGTCCTAGGTCCTATCGGAGTACCTGGATACGGAGGCAAGTTTAGTGCCGAGATCGATCCTCGCTGCGACTGTCCTCAGGTCATCTACGAACTCGAAAACATCATTACTCGTCCCACCTACGAAATCCGCGAGGGGCGCAAGAGTATTTTGGGCCCTCTGATGAACTCCATGCTCGCCAACATGATGGGATCCCCAAAAGCCAAATGGGCTGAGTTCTTCAATATTTTCACCGAAAGTATCAAAGAAAAACACTTGCTCATGTATTTCAAAGACGCGAACAAACAAAATGCCGTTGAAGTCTTGGGGGCTGCAGGGCGCATCAACGACTATGTCGGAGATTATCTCCATATCAATGACACCAATTTTGCCGGCGCCAAGTCCAATATGTTTGTCACTCAAGAAGTCGACCAGGTTGTGTCCGTAGGTACCGACGGTTCGCTCACCAAAAAGCTTACCCTCACCTACAAAAATCCTCGTGCCGGTGACAACTGCAATCTAGAGGCCGGCAAACTTTGTCTCAATGGCTTACTGCGTGACTGGCAGCGGATTTATGTCCCCAAAGGGTCAGTACTCAAGAGTGCCAAGGGGTACGAGCTCGACATGATGACCACTGAGGACCTAGGCAAGACTGTATTTGAGGGCTTCTTTACCTTGTCGCCTCAATCAGTCAAAAAACTCGAAGTCGAGTACACGGTGCCAGCAGGCGTAGTGACTGGGAGCAATTACAATCTCCTCATCCAAAAGCAACCTGGCACCAAACCCATCAAAACCACTATCACTCTAGGCAACGCCAAGCCCAAGGTTTATACTCTCGACTCCGACCAAGAGATTATAATAACCAAGTGAAATATCAAAAACTCTCTGGAGTTATCATCAATCGTCACGTCGTCAAAGAGACCGATCGATTCCTCACAATCTATACTCTAGAAGAAGGTAAAATCTCTGTCTATGCCCGCGGGGTCAGGAGCGTCAAATCCAAACGTGGTAGCCAGCTCGACCTATTTTCCCATATCCGCTTTGAATTATTTGAGAAAAACGATCGCCGTACTTTAACTAGTGTCGAGCTGCTCAACGGTCATCATTTGAGCAAAACAACCCTAAACAATATCTCTCGCCTGTTTCAGATTGGGGAGCTCATCGACCGCTTGACCGTCGAGCACGACCCCCACCCAGAAGTTTATGACCTGCTCGTCACAGCCCTAACCAATCTCTCTCGCTTTGAAACTCCAGAATATATGTATCGTTTCAAAAAGAAATTACTCGAGGTTCTGGGGTACGGGGACTACGAAAACAAGGATATCGATACCTTTATCGACTCTCTCCTGACTCGCCCCCTCCGCACCAAACTGGTCTAACACTGGACAAGTAGAGTAAAATAATAATATTATTAAATACAATTTATAGGATCTACATTTATGGCTGGTATTTTTCTTGGTGAACTGGGAGTTACTTCACGCAATTTCAAAATACCGCCAGATGACGGGAACACTGTTCAAACAGAAGGCAAAGCAGATCGTATTGCGTCACGTGCTTTCCAATCTAGATTTAGAGGGAAAGCTGGTGGATTTAGTTCGAATGAGATGGGGGATATCAGATTTGCTAATCCACAGACTGCAAAGGAATTTCTAAACCCTCTCAATGCTTTATCGCTCGCGATTGAGCAAGCATTGGACGCAGTTGGCGAAACCCCCATCTTGCACAAGTAGTCATAATTGCAGTATCATCCACAAGTTATCTCAAACCGGAGTTGATTATGCCATGGCGCGAAACGATATATAACCACATGCGTGACCCAGATAATCCCAATAATATCCTGCTTAATGAGTTGGGTGATCATCTAGATTTATATTCACCAGGTATTCCTAAATATGCCCTCGATTTTCGAGGCTCAGGTGGGGCATCTACAGCTGTCTTCAAAACCGAAGCAGATGCTACGATCGCGTTGGAAAAATTGACTGCCGCAAAATCAGCGCGGGAAGCGTTAACCAAAAAAACTACCTAATTCACTATGACACTCAGATTGTCTTCAGAATCACTTTCACAATTTGGCTCAACTATCGTGCTCAATACGCAAAATGAAGAAGAAATTTTTTCCCGACTTGTCCAAAATGGCGTACTTGCCCAGGTATAGCACAAAAAAGGAAAGACTTCGGTCTCGTATAGAGTATGGTAATCGAGAAAATGCATTTGGGATACTCGTGTTTTTAAAACAACAAATCTACGGCCTATGATAAACTACTCTCATGGTCACACTCGCCGATATCACCAGTCTTGCTAAACGTCGCGGATTCTTCTTTGCCGGTTCCGACATTTACGGCGGCCTCGCCAATACCTGGGACTACGGCCCCCTTGGCGCCAGTCTCAAGAAAAAAATCAAGGATTTGTGGTGGGACCGGTTTGTGGAAAAGCGCGACGATATGGTCGGTCTCGATAGCTCAGTGATCTCAAGTAGCAAAGTTTGGGAGGCCTCTGGCCACGTGGCTAGCTTTGCCGACGCCATGGTCGACTGTAAGACTTGTCACGCTCGCACCCGCGCCGATAATCTGATCGAAGATAAATTGGATATCAAAGTCGAAGGCAAATCACTAGAAGAGCTCACACAGATTATCAAAGACAACAAGATTAAATGTCCTACGTGTGGGGGGCTCGATTTAACCGAAGCTAGGTCATTCAATTTATTGTTTCCCGTCCATCTAGGTATCTTGGCAGCCACCGCGGACCTCGCATATTTGCGCGGCGAAACTGCCCAAGGCATCTTTATCAACTTCAAAAATATCTTAGATTCTAGTCGCGTCAAACTACCATTTGGGGTCGGGCAGATGGGCAAGAGTTTCCGCAACGAGATCACCAAAGGTCAATCCATTTTCCGCACCGTCGAGTTTGAGCAAGGGGAGATCGAGTATTTCTTCAATCCAGAGGCAACTAAATGGGAAAGTCTTTTTGAGACTTGGCTAGCCGATATGCAGGATTTTGTCACAAATACTTTGGGAGTCAAAAAAGACAATCTCCGCGTGCGAGAGCACGATGATCAGGAGCGCAGTTTTTACAGCAAAAAAACAGTGGACCTCGAATACAACTATCCCTTTGGGTTTAAAGAACTCTGGGGGTTAGCCTACCGCACAGACTACGATCTGAACCAACACATCAAACATAGTGGCAAAGATTTGTCTTATACCGATCCCTTTACTATGCAAAAGTTTGTCCCCCATGTCATCGAGCCAGCTGTCGGGATCGATCGCCTTGTACTCATGGTCCTGTGCGATGCTTACTGGGAAGATACCGACAACCACCGCATCGTCCTCAAACTCGCTCCTGCTCTGGCCCCATACACGGCCGCAGTTTTCCCCCTCGTGCGCAACAATGATGCAGTCGTGGCTAAAGCCAAAACAGTTTTTGATAGTCTCAAACAATCCTTCCGCGTGGCCTGGGACGACCGGGGCAATATTGGTAAACGCTACCTCTACCAGGACGAAATAGGCACACCATTCTGCATCACCATCGACCACCAGACACTTGAGGATCAAATGGTTACGGTTCGTGATCGCGATACGACAAAGCAAGAGCGCGTGGCAATCAAAGATTTAGAAAAGTATATATCAGCCGCCCTCAAGTCCTGACCTTTGTGGTACTATAAATTTTATGAATAAAAAAACAATCACCATAGGCATAGTTATCGTCTTGGTCATAGTTCTCGGTATTTTCCTCCTCACCAAAAAATCATCTAAAAATACGCGCGTCGTAGAAGACACAAAACTAGATCTCCCGATCAATGTTTTGCCTCTTGCAGAGCGTCCATTCATCACGTTATCGCCAGACTCCACTGGTCGCAGTTTAGACATCTCTGTCTCTGGCGCCCCCACCTCAGGCAGCATGGAATACGAGATGATCTACGCGGCCTCAGGCAAGCAAGAAGGTGTCCTCGGCAGTATTTATTTGGGTAGCGAGAAACAGCCAATCGTCAAATCTATCCTCTTGGGTAGTAAATCTGGCGGTGGCAAAGTCACTTATCACGAGGGCGTGACTGGTGGCTCTATCACTGTGACTTATGGGGAAACTCGTCTCAAGGAGAGCTGGAACTTTCTCCACTTCGATCCAGCCGATCCGACTTTCTCTACCACCGACGCTAGGCTTTCCGTTGGGCTACAAAAGACCGCCCTCAAAAAAGATGGCGTCATCATCACTATGAAAAACTTTGGCTACCCTAAAGCTGGTTTGCCAGATGGTGTCAAAGTCGTCTCTGGTCCCTATAGCTACTTTACCCAGACTGCGATCAAAGGTGTGGCCAGTGTCTCACTCAAACTGCCAGCCGGTGAGCATGTAAATCCGACCATGTACGAGTGGACAGGGACTGCGTGGAAAAAACTGAGTGCCAAGCTCGCAACAGACACTATGACCGCCACGTCTATGAGCTCCGTCTTCCTCGTCACCGCCGAGTAATATGAAATACCTCATCATGCACGGCTCATACGGTTCACCAGAGGAAAATTGGCTTCGGTGGTTAGAGAGAGAGTTAAAAGTATTGGGACACTCCGTTATTCTCGAGCAGTTTCCAGTGGATGACTGGGATGAAGTAGAAAAGATTGGTTCAGAAAAAATCTATGATTTTACTCCCAAACAAAATTTAACTATTTGGGAAGATTTTTTTGTCAAAAATATCCCGCCAAAAGTAGAGGGTGAACCATTTTTCTTTATCGGCCACTCATCGGCTCCTATTTTTATGCTTCACATGCTCCAAAAGTACGATTTTAAATTAGCCGGAGCTATCTTCGTTGCGCCATTTTTCAATATTCCAGATAGACCCCCCATCTGGCAATTTTATCCAACCAACAAAACTTTCTACAACTACGACTTTGATTTCGCCAAAATCAAATCCCAAATCTTGGGCAAAACCTATGTAGTTTATGGGGATAATGATCCATATGTTCCACCAGCCGAACCACCTCTATTTGCCGAAAAACTTGGTAGTGAACTAGTCGTCGTGCCAAATGGCGGCCACTGCGGCAGTATCTTCAAAGAATTCCCTCTATTAAAAGA
>JBAQEX010000039.1:0-3586 GCA_049286965.1 Microgenomates group bacterium
ACCTCATTCTTACCAAGAATGCGCTCTACCAACTGAGCTACGTCGGCATCCCAGACTACTGCGTGTCTGGATGCATTTCTCTGGTCATTCTGACCAGAAGTGCTTCTCTAGTGCTGAGGACCGGTATCCCAGACTACTTCGTGTCTGGATACATTTCTCAGGTCCCTTCGGGACTTGATGTGTGATTCTCACCTACAGTTCTCATACATCTTACAATACAATATTTT
The DNA here is from genome assembly GCA_049286965.1 of Microgenomates group bacterium. GTDB lineage: Bacteria > Patescibacteriota > Microgenomatia > UBA1400 > UBA12108 > CAJAUT01. Next base: position 228 of record JBAQEX010000039.1, read on the forward strand.
TTAACACAGCTGTGTTAAAAAATATTGTGCTGAGGATAGGATTCGAACCTATGAAGCCGTGAGGCACTTGATTTACAGTCAAGTTCGTTTGACCACTCCGAAACCTCAGCAATTTTTTGCAAATTGCTCGATCTCGTCCATTACCAATTTTAATAATCGTATATCAGAATACCTGATATGGATGAGACCATGTTGCATTTTATCATGTTTTAATTCGCTTTTGGCTCTTATATATGGCTTGGAGAATTGCGTGGTTGGAATTTTTGTGAGATTTGACCAGTAGGCAATTAGTTCACTTGTAGGAAGAGAATGATATGAATATAGATATATTCGGAACTTAGTTTCATCGACTTGATATATTTTTCTTAAAAAACTTAGAAAAACTAAAATCATCTCTGGGTCAGAGTTTGCAAAATCTATCCTGTTGGCATTTCTTTTTGCTCCTTCTCCCCAGTAAAGCATGAGTCCTGCGATTTTTAACTTGATTTCTTTAGTGCTCAATTTTGTTTTTGGGGTAAATGATAGTGGAGATTTTAAGAAATGTGCAGAGCGAGTTTGACTGGCAAGGCGACGACCTATTTTCTCTCTCACCATAATCTTTGCTATAGAATTTACCGATTTGTCAAAGTACTTACCAACTTCCTTCATGCTTAAACCTGAATTGTAGAGAGATTTTAGTTTAGTTAATTTAGCTGTTGTCCAAAGCTTTGGGTAGGGCATAACTAAATTATGACCAAATTATACCCGAATGTCAAATCACTAAAATGCCCTGCAGCTGGGACATACGAAGAAGCTTTCCCCGGTAAAACCAGGTGGGTGAGATGACCCTAAGTCCAATGGAAATAGGATACGGTCTCTCCCTTTAAAAGCAACTTATGGAGGAAAAAATTCCTCGCACTGTCCTTTAACTGTAGGGCAACTCCACGGTAGCATATAATCAAATGATGATCAAGCACGATTGGCAAGAACAGCTCATCTTGAGTAGCCACAATAAAAGGTCAGGGTATGGGTCGAGTATCAAGTCCCAAAAATCGTTTGATACCAGGTTCAGGATGCGGGCGATTTGGGCCGTTTTTGTAGTGATATCGTCGTTGATAATTGCCAAGATTTTGTATCTCCAGATCATAGAAAGAGCTCAGCACCAGCTTACGTCCTACTCGAATCATGTTGAGCTGAAGCGGGAAGTGGCCGACAGAGGCCAGATTACTGATAGGCGAGGAGAGGTAATTGGCAAAGACTTTGCTACAGCACAGGTAGTTGGGTATTTATCGGAAGTAAACAATGATGAGCTGGGATGCTCTGAAGGTATTTGTTACAGCCAGGGCATGATGATCGGGAGATCGGGGATAGAGCACGTCATGGAGACAACTCTAAAGGGTAAGGACGGAGGGAGACTAGTAGAGGTGGACTCCGCTGGAAAAGAGATAAGGGAGCTCGGGAGTAACGAAGCTGAGAAAGGCAGCGGTGTGCAACTATCAATTGATAATAGATTGCAACATATTATGTACCAAGCGTTGGGTGGCAAATCGGGATCGGCGGTTGCACTAGATATGCAGGGCAAAGTACTGGGCCTTGTGTCCTCGCCGTCTTACGATCCCAACGATTTGAGTAAATACCTCAAGGATACAAAACAGCTGTATTTTTTAAATAGAGCGATTGCTGGCGCTTACCCTCCAGGTAGTGTATTCAAGCTTGTGACGGCACACGCTGGACTAGTGGAAGGCAAGATCACGAGCGAGACTGAGTATGAAGATACGGGAGAGATCAAGGTGGGGATTTATCGCTATGGCAACTGGTATTTTGACCAGTATGGCCGGACTGAGGGTCAGGTAAACTTGGTTAAAGCACTGTCTCGGTCCAACGATATTTATTTTTATAAAGTAGGAGAAGAGATTGGGGTGGAAAAACTAGTATTTTGGTCAAAGAAGTTTGGACTGGGGGAGAAGACGGGGATAGAGCTGCCTGGTGAACGGGACGGACTTGTGCCTGATAGGCTTTATAAAGAGAGGATTACGGGAGAAAAATGGTTTCTGGGCAACACGTATCACATGGCCATTGGGCAGGGAGATTTGCTGGTTACACCAGTCCAAGTTGCGCGGATGACATTGGCAGCGGTATCTGGGAGATTGTGTAACGTTTCTTTACTATTTACTACAAATGTAGGGTGTAGTGACATAGGCTTAAAGACAGAAGACCTGGCACTTGTAAGAGAGGGAATGAGGGGGGCGTGCGCACCCGGGGGGACTGCGTTCCCTTTCTTTAGTTTTGATCCCTGGGTGATGTGTAAAACAGGTACGGCGCAACATTCTGGGCAAATTTCGGACAGCGACCAGGCGCATGCCTGGATCACGATCGCCTATCCTGGCGAAAATCCTGAAATGATTTTGACGGTGATGCTAGAGGCAGCTGGCGAGGGGTCAGCAGAGGCAGGGCCTGTCGCCAAAACTATCCTAGATCAGTGGAAGGCGTTAAAATAAGTGAGCCACCTCAGGGGATCGAACCCAGGACCTACGCTTTACAAAAGCGCCGCTCTACCAACTGAGCTAAGGTGGCTTGGAGAGTATTTTACTATGAAAACTTATGCTTGTGGCAAAGGAGTTGGGGTAGCGGCACTAGAAATCTCGGAGGCGGTTGTGGATTTGAGTGAATCGAGCTCTTTTTGGATCTCAGCTAGAGCATCTTCGTCACTACTACTGGTCATAGCGGGAGCGCCTAGTGGCTGGGGAGTTGGCATCGCGGGTGCTGCTGGTGGCTCTGCCACTGGAGCGGCAACGGGGGGTGGACTAGTGGGTGTGGGTGTGGGCCCGCCTAGACTCGAGCTAGTCGAGGCTGGCATGGGGGGGAGGTCTAGGGTGGGGACAGAGAGGGGTGGAGTAGTAACACTAGGCTCTGGGGTAGCGACTGGAGGGGTAGGTAAGGGAGGGAGATCGGTTGGAACCTCTGGGGGTTCTGGTGTCATTGGGGATGGTGGGGCAGTACCGCCGAGTTTGGCGATCGTTTCTTCGGCTAATTTCATGCGACGCTCGGTAGCTTTTTGGAAAATCTCTAGCTCTTTGGTGATTGTGGAGTAAACCTTGGGCAGATCGGCCTCACTTGTGTTGTTGATGATGTCGATGAGGTTGATTTTGATCGGCTCACGCAGAGGAGAGTCAATAAGGAGATTGATGAGTGATTGCTTGTTTAAAGTGTCGGGCATTAGCTATTACTGTATACGAAAGCTTGGACGTGTGTCAACTGTATGACTCGCACACTTATTGGACTATTGCCTGTATAAATTGCATCGGACTTTGGTATCCTAGCGAACTGTGTGGCCGAGAGTTATTGTACCAGGTTAAATAGTTGGTTAGCTTGGTCTGGAA
>JBAQEX010000040.1:0-19416 GCA_049286965.1 Microgenomates group bacterium
AAAATTATATGACTCAGCCATTCTACTCCACCAGTGCCCAAAGCGGAGTAGCAGGAAAGTACGTGGATCGCAAGACAACTGTCAGTGACATGGCTCGCATCATCGCAGGCGACTTTGACGACATCGATCCCAATTTACTTATGAATATTGGTAGTCTCAGTGAAGTCAAACATGACCAAACTTAAAGTCAAAGTGATCGCGCGCTCGGGAGTTGTGTGGGAAGGGGAGGGCGATAGTTGCAGCATGGTCAACCAAGTCGGACCCTTTGATATCTTAGTCGAACATACTCAGTTTGTGACCCCGATCTCTGGGGATATAGCCGTCCGCAATCAAGACAAAATCACCTGGACCTACCATTTAGATGCCAGCGCCCTCTGCCGCGTCAAGTCCAACCTCGTCGAAATCTGGCTCGCCATCTAATTGCAAGGTTACGAACCTTGCAATAATATTATTATATGCCTAGCCTTTATTACCAACGTATCTTTGTCCCAGGTTGTTATTACCATATCTACAACAGGGGCGCACATCAACAAAACATCTTCAGAGATGCCAAGGATTATCAGACATTTATCGGTATTTTAGGTTACTACCTGACCTACCCCGACGGTATTCCCCAAAGTCTCCTTGACCGCAAATCTAAAGATTTCAAAGTTACGAACCTTGCAAAGCCCAAAATCTGCTATACCTTGCTTGCTTTTTGTCTGATGCCAAACCATTTTCATTTCATGCTTAGGCAGGAAGAGGGTGAGTACACCATTTCCAACCTACTCCGCAGAGTATGCATCGGCTACTCGATGTATTTCAACGATCGCTATCACCATTCTGGGACCATCTTCCAGGGAAGATATAAGAATGTCTTAGTGACAAACCAGTATCAATGGGTATATTTATCCAAATACATTCACCGCAACCCCGCACATTTACAAGGTTACGAACCTTGCAAAATCGCAGACTATCCGTATTCATCATATAGATATTATCTAGGCACCAGCTATTGTCATTGGCTAGATACGGATACAATCTTGGGAAACAATACTCCCAAAGCCAAAAAATCGTATCAGATGTTTGTCGAAGACGGCTCCGATGTGGGGGACATCGAACGATTCACAATAGACGCAGATGAAGAACAGTTTACAACGAACGGTTCTTTGTAAAGCCATAGTGTAAACTAACCCTATGCAATCATTCATCCTCTGTGGTGGCAACAAAGTTGAAAGAGAACACTACATCGCAGAACTCACAAGCGCCAAAACGGAACTAATTCATATATTGACCGAAAAGTCCTCAATTACCATCAAACAAATCCAAGACCTAAATATCCCTCTGAGTATTGCTGCCAGAATCCCTCGCCTAGTCTGGATCGAAGAGGCAAACCTCATGACAGTTCCTGCCCAAAATGCATTGCTGAAAATGCTTGAAGAACCACCAACAGATACACAATTTTATCTAACATGCCAATCTGCTGTGTCACTGCTTCCCACTATCCGTTCTAGAGCAAAAACCATTAAAATAGACACATTAAACAGCGCCAGCAATCCCTCAGTCCTTAAAGATTTGAAACAGGTCATGGCGATGAAGCCAGGCGATAGACTCCTTACAATCACCAAACGAGATCGCTCAGAATCTATCCTTTGGATTGCCAATATTGAGCGTGAAATAAAAAACAAAATCAAAGATCCCACCTTGAATCCAAAAAGTCTCACAATCTTGGCTAAAATCGCAAAACTAGCTCAAGAAACCAGTTTACAGTTAGTTTCCAATTGCTCAGTTTCGCTGTCCACCCAAAATTTCTACCTCTTACTACCTCACACCACCTCCCAGACCTAGACTGGCCTCATTACCCCTGCTACAATCAAATGTGCTATAGTTTTCTTTTGTTAATTAAAGTTAGGAAATATTTAAATATGCCATCTTCCTACAATGCTTCAGACATCAAAGTTTTAGAGGGTTTAGAGCCCGTCCGTAAACGTCCTGGCATGTATATCGGCTCGACCGACGAACGCGGCATCCAAGAACTCCTCAAAGAAATCACCGACAACTCAGTCGACGAAGCCATCGCTGGTTATGCCAAAAATGTCTACATCACCCTCCTTGAAAATGGTTATGCGGCAATCAGCGACGATGGTCGCGGTATTCCCACCGACATGCATCCCTCGGGAGTTTCGGCTCTCGAGATCGCCATGACCAAGCTCCATGCGGGAGGCAAGTTTGAAGAAACTGCCTACCAAGCCTCTGGTGGTTTACATGGCGTGGGTGCCTCAGCCGTCAACGCTCTCTCAACTCACATGTCAGTTATAGTCAAACGCGATGGTCTCTACCATATGCAGGCCTACCAAATCGGCAATCCCGACTATCCCGTCAAAACAATCACTGAGTCAGAAGTAAAAAAAATCCTTGCCCCTGGTCACGAACATTTACTTACCGATAAGACCGGCACCTACACAGTTTTTATCCCCGATAAATCTATTTTCAAAAAAACTATCGAGTTTGAATATCGCGGTATCAAAACCCGCGTCCGCGAACGTGCATACTTGGTTCCCAAACTATATTTCCACTTGAGCGATGAAAAGTCCGGGGATACTTCTGGATTCTATTTTGAAAGCGGTATCAAATCACTAGTTGCCCATCTCAACACTCACAAAAAAGCCCTCCACGATGTGGTTTATATGACGGGCTCAGAAACAGTAGAAAGTCTAAAAATTGGAGTAGAAGTAGCTTTCCAGTACAACGATTCATTTAGTGAAAATATCTTGAGTTTTGCCAACGTGATCCGTACCTACGACGGCGGTACTCATTTGACCGGCTTCCGCACCGCCCTCACCAAAGTCATTAAAGATTACATGGCCAAAAAAATGGGCGATGGCAAAAATAAAATTGAGTTGTCGGGTGATGATCTCAAAGAAGGGTTGACCGCCGTCGTCTTTGTCAAAATGAGTTCTAGTGACATCCAGTTTGAGTCTCAAACCAAAGCCAAACTAAACAACATGGAAGCCCAATCAGCCGTATATGCCGTAGTCAAATCACAACTCGAAACCTATCTCGAAGAACACCCCAGCGAAGCCAAAAAAATGCTCGAAAAAGCCGAGCTAGCCGCTCGCGCTCGTATGGCAGCTCGCGCTGCGCGTGATGCCGTCGTACGCAAAGGTGTGCTAGAGGGTACAACCCTCCCTGGCAAGCTCGCTGACTGCCAAGAAAAAGACCCAGCACTCTGTGAAATTTATATCGTAGAGGGCGACTCAGCTGGAGGTTCTGCCAAGCAGGGAAGGGACCGCAGATTCCAAGCCATCTTCCCCCTCCGCGGCAAAATCTTAAATACGGAGCGCGCAAGGCTCGACAAAATCATTGCTTTTGAAGAACTCAAAAATCTCATCATCGCACTAGGCACGGGCATTGGCGAGACTTACAATGCTTCGCGCTTGCGTTACCACCGTATCATCCTCATGAACGATGCCGATGTCGACGGGGAACACATCACTACTCTCGCCCTCACTTTCTTCTACCGCCACATGAAAGAGGTTGTTGAAGGTGGTTATCTCTATATCGCTATGCCACCACTTTTCCGTATTGAAGTGGACAAAAAGGAACAGTATGTCTATACCGAAAGCGAGCGGGACGCAATATTAAACGCCAACAAAGGTAAAAAGATCACGCTCCAACGCTACAAGGGTCTTGGAGAAATGAACCCCGAGCAGCTCTGGATGACCACCATGAATCCCGAACATCGTATGTTAAAGAGGGTTAAAATAGACGATGCCATGGCCGCTGATGAAATATTCACTGTGCTCATGGGCGACGAAGTCCCGCCCCGCAAAAAGTTTATTCAGGTCAATGCGACCCAGGCGACCCTCGACGTATAATTAATAACGTAGGGGCGGACCCCCGTGTCCGCCCGTATAATTAAAAAGGAGATAATATGTCAGACACAAATATGCAAATCAAAGTCTATATCGAGATCCCCGAGGGGAGCAAGGTCAAATACGAAGTTGACGCCAAAACGGGGATGCTCATGTGCGACCGCATCTTACATACCCCCATGGGTTTCCCATTCAACTATGGTTACGTCATCGACTCGCTTGGAGAAGATGGTGACCCCACCGATATTGTCCTACTGACCTCAGAAAGCATAGTTGGAGGAGTAGGTATCAAAGCCAAACTCATCGGCATGCTAGAGATGTCCGATGAAGAAGGGGTCGATACCAAGCTCATCGCAGTGCCAATCCAAAAAGTCGACCCATTATTTGGCACCTGGAATAACATCACTGATGTCCCCGAACACACCAAAAACAAAATCAAACATTTCTTCGATCATTACAAAGATTTAGAGCCAGGTAAATTTGTCAAAACCGGCAAATTCTTATCTGCCAGTGAAGCCGCTAAAGTATTAGAAGCCGACATGAAAAGAGGACAGAAATAAATGGCCGATGAATCAATCGTAAAACCATTGGACCTTGACGCCCCCGGTGATTCCGCCGTCGCCGCCGTAGGGGCGACCCTTGCGGTCGCCCGAGAAAACACCGACCCCACCGATCGCACCAGTTTCCTCACGGTCGGGGCCCAAAAACCATGGGACATCGAAGTCACCCAGTTTGGCAAGATCGCAACCGTTGGGGTAGTGGACGAAATGAAAAAATCATATCTTGACTATGCCATGTCTGTCATCGTCTCTCGTGCCCTTCCCGATGCTCGTGACGGCCTCAAGCCCGTCCACCGCCGCATCCTTTATGGCATGAAAGAACTTGCGCTTTTGCCACCTGCCAAATACAAAAAATGTGCCCGCATCGTCGGAGAAGTCCTGGGTAAATATCACCCACACGGTGACACTGCCGTCTATGACGCCCTTGCCCGTTTGGCCCAAGATTTTTCTATGCGTTACATGCTCGTCGATGGCCAAGGCAACTTTGGTAGTGTCGATGGCGACTCACCCGCTGCCATGCGTTATACCGAAGCTCGTTTAGCCAAAATCACTGGAGAAATTTTGGCCGATCTCGACAAAGAAACCGTCGATTGGATCGACAACTTCGATGGTACTTTCCAGGAACCCACTGTCATGCCAGCCAAACTCCCCAATCTCTTGCTTATGGGGTCAGATGGTATTGCCGTGGGTATGGCTACCAAGATTCCGACTCACAACATTGGTGAGATTATTGACGCTGTAACTACGCTTATCAAAATGGGTTCTTCACCACTAACTCCCGGAGTTAAGGGCGACTCAAACTCCGGGAGTTTGATCCTCGACGACAGTAATATCCAAAATATCCCCTACAAAGAATTAACTGGAGACTTTACATCCGAAGCTACTGTTGATGACCTCTTGGTTTCCGTCCATGGTCCCGATTTTCCCACAGGCGGCGTGATCTACGACGCCGAGGCTATCCGCGAAGTCTATGCCACAGGCAAGGGCAGGGTAGTCACGAGAGCTGTAGCCGAAATCGAAGAAACCAAGTCCGGCAAATTCCAAATCGTCGTGACCGAGATCCCTTACCAAGTCAACAAATCCAAACTCATTCAAAAAATCGCTGACCTAGTACGGGACAAAAAGATCGATGGTATTTCTGATCTACGCGACGAGTCCGATCGCGAGGGTATGCGCATCGTGATCGAACTCAAAAAAGCCAGCAAACCAAAATCTATTTTAAACAATCTCTATAAACACACCGAGCTCCAAAGTAGTTTCCCCGCCAACATGGTCGCCCTCGACGAAGTCGGTACTCCCCACCTCATGAACCTAAAGACTATCCTTTCTCATTACGTCAAACATCGCCAGACGGTGATCGTGCGTCGATCTCAGTTTGAACTCAAAGAAGCCAGGGCTCGCATCCACATTTTAGAGGGCTATATCAAAGCTCTCGATCATCTCGACGAAGTCATCAAAACCATTAGAGGTTCTAAAGATACCGATGATGCCAAGGCCCAGCTTATCAAAAAATTTGACTTTAGTGAGATCCAGGCTGTGGCTATCCTAGACATGCAGTTGCGTCGCCTTTCAGCCCTTGAGCGCAAAAAGATTGAAGATGAATACAACGCGCTCATGGTTCGTATTAACGAGTTGTTATCTCTCCTCAAAGACCCCATCGCGATCCTTGGGACTATCACCAAAGAGCTAGCTGAGCTCAAAGAAATCTACGGTGATCCTCGCAAAACTAAAGTGATTAAAGGCAAGCTAGGCGAGTTTAGCGAAGAAGATTTGGTAGCCGCCGAAGACAATCTGGTTGCCATTACCCGCGACGGCTATATCAAACGCATGCCCTTATCTACTTACCGTACGCAGCGCAGGGGTGGCAAGGGAGTAGTAGGCATGACCACCAAAGATACCGACGAGATTCTCCACATGACGGTCGGCAATACGCATGACTTTGCGTTGTTCTTTACCAACACTGGCAAAGTCTATAGTATGCGTGTCTTTGAGCTCCCAGAAGGTAGTCGGACCGCCAAAGGCCAAGCCATTATTAACCTCTTAAACATCGAGCAAGGTGAGATGGTCCAAGCAGTGCTTACAGTTCCCAAGGATCTCCTTGAATCCAAGGGCCACTTTATCACTATGGCGACGTCCAATGGCATGATCAAAAAGACGCCGCTATCTGAATATTCAAATATTAGGGGGAGTGGCAAAATAGGTATCTCGCTGCGAGACGGGGACCAGCTCATTAAAGTCGAGATTAGTCACGGCCAAAACTATCTAATTCTCGTGACCAAAGGCGGCAAATCCATCAAGTTTAAAGAAACCGATGTCACGGCTACTGGCCGCGACACCATGGGAGTCAAAGGCATTACACTCAAAGGGGGCGATGCTGTAATAAGCATGGAGACAGTCGAAATTACTCCTCCCAAACCCGACGATAAAAGGCGCAAATTCTTTAGAGAAATCCTGGTAGTTACAGAGCACGGGCTCGGTAAACGCACCGACGTCTCCGAGTATCCCGAGCAAAAGCGGGGAGGGCAGGGGGTCAAAGTCGCCGAGCTCTCAGATCGCACGGGTGACATCGCCTCGGTGCGCATGGTCACCGAAGATGATGAACAGGTTGTGATCACCACCAAACAAGCCCAGGTTATCAAGCTCCCGCTCAAAAACATCAAGGTCTTGGGACGTAGTACTCAGGGTGTCATCCTCATGCGCCCAGCAGCAGGCGATGTCGTCACAAGTGTCACCACACTCCAGGAGGCCGACGAAGAGGAAGCTTAAATTCTATCCGCTAATCATTGTCGTCACTTCGCCCTCGTCTTCACTCACCTCTAATCTCAGGCCGTGCAGTTTACACATCTCCGCGACAATCGCCATTCCAATTCCTTGCCCCTCAGCACCCCCAGTCTTATACTTTCGTTGAGTGATGCGCTCATCATCCACGACGTTTTTAGTAGTATTTTTGATCATTACCAGCCATGATCCATCCTCCATTTGCCCACTGATCCAGATTTTACCTTTTTTGATATTGTGTTTAATCGCGTTATCTATCAAATTGCGCAAGACTATTTGCAAATGAGAGTAGGGTAGGGGAGTCATCATTTTTTTAGGCAACTTTATCTCTGTATTCAATCCTGACGGGATCAGCTTTACCAGGTGTTTGATGATAGGCACTAAATCAGCTTTTTCCTCAGTTTTCTCCCAAATAGCCAAAGATAGTAGTGCATCTACATTCCCTCCCAGTTCCAACACTTCTTGCTCAGCTGCCTTGTATTTACCCACCTGCAAATCTCCCACAATTCGTGTCAGGGGTGTTTTAAATTCATGCGAAATATTCTCAGTTATTTGACGCTCCCTTTTATGATGTTCGCGTAGTTTAACTATCAAGTCATTTATCGCATGAGTCACCACCAGAACCTCATGATCCATGAGGGGAGAATCAGCGATTACTTTCATCGACTCATGGTCTATTTTTTCTAAATGTCCGACCAATCTATTTAGGGGATTGGTCACTCGTTTTATCATAAAATATGCAAAAATTAACGACAGTACCCAGGTGAGAGGGAATATGATCGCCACTACCAATCCAATCGTTTGTTTTAGGATTAAGATTTCACTATTTTTCCTCATCATTTTCATATAACCAAATACGTCATTTCCTGCCTTGATTGGGACTGTATAAGTATCAAACAATCCGTAATCCGCGAGGATTATGTCTTCATACTTTCCTGTTTTTACTGGGATTATTTTTAAATATTCGCCGTCCAAATCTCTATATATCCCATACTTTGCAATTACCTGTCCCTGCTTATCCACAATTAGAGCAGAGAGGTCTCGCAATCTTAGTAGTGACCCAAGTGTTTGTGACCCCTCCATCGTCTTTTGCAATATCTTGCCATCGACCACTGTGAGATTTTCTGCTATCACTTTATTCACGTTACCAATCAATTCATCTTTGACGTGGAGTTCGGTATGGATAAAAATTCCCACTGATAGTCCCAAACAAGCAAGAGTTACCGACAAGGTAGTCAATACTACAATCCCATACCGCAATTTTGTCGCAAACCTTACTTGTCCCATATCACGTATCCTTTTCCACGTACAGTCTGAATGAAAGTATTACCCAATTTTTGTCGCAAATACCTTATGTGTACATCTACCGTATTTGAAAACAAATCGACTTCTTCATTCCACACGTGCGTGAGGATATCGATCCTCTCTACTATCTTTCCTCTATTTGCAAGCAAATACTCAAGCACTCCATATTCTTTGGGAGATAGGGTCACCAATTTATTTTTGACTTTCACCTCTCTAGTATTTGAATCAATCGTCACGTTGCCAATTGTCAAGACAGGGCTAGCCACTACTTTTTTCCTCCTGCGCAGGAGCGCTCTCACCCGTGCCAAAAGCACCGTCCCATCAAATGGTTTAGGCAAATAATCATCTGCCCCAGCATCGAGTCCCTCGATGATGTCGGTAGCTTTATTTTTTGCAGTCAACATTAGGGTTACTACCGACAATCCATTGCTCCGGGCTATCTTTACGATGTCCATTCCGTCTCCATCAGGCAGCCTACGATCACAAATTACCATATCAAATTCATCTTCTAGTACCTTCTCTATCCCATCCTCCACATTAGCTGCCAAGACTACCACATAAGTCTGACGTTCCAGCAAAATCTTTAAATTGTCAGCAATCAATGGATCATCTTCCACCAATAGTATCTTCATGATATGTATTATATCCTGTATTGCTGCATGATCTGCAAAATCTTGGCGTTATGCTTCCCCCAGAAAATGGCAGACATATCAGTCCCACAAGTAAACACATTCCCTCCAGAGTGAGTTTTCACCAAGGAAGTGATATTGTACTTGACGCCGTCAATCTGGATTATGCATCCTGCGGGTTTTGGGGTAGCTGGAGCGACCGTGGGAGCGGGAGTAGAGCTAGGGGTTGGCGCTTTAGTAGGCGATGGTGTTGATGGTTTTGCAGTTGGCTTTGGCCTCGCGGGAGTTGGTTTGACGGTAGCAGGGGGAACTTTAGGCGTCTGTGGATTACTTGCAACGGTCGGGGCAATTTGTGCAGAATCAGTGATTACATTTTGGAGATCCATTTGCACAGCAGGCACTGGACGCGCCGCGGCATATTTTACAATTCCCGTGACTACAAAGGTATTGAGCAAAGTCATTGAGATCAAAATCTTTATTATTTTCATTTAAATGCAAAGTCCTCATAAATTATGTGTGATCGTCTGATCCCTAGCTCAGCAAATTGTTCAGCCAGTGATTCCATCATTTCTTTGGGTCCACACAACATATAATGAGCATTTCTATCGCATCCCGTATCGTCATATATCTTGCGTCCTGTGATTCTCCCCCCTTTATTTGTTTCACATGGCAACCAGACAAATCGTGGGTTACGCGTAGCCAAATTTGCAAACGGGGTAGTAATCACAGCTGGTGGCAGTACTCTGGCGCAAAAATACATCTCCACCCTCTGATCATTTTTCACCGCTTTAGCCATCGAAAGAAAGGGGGTAATCCCGATCCCCCCGGCTACCCATACCGCGTGTTTTGCATTTTTCATTTTCTGCCCAAATGTCCCGTATGGTCCCCGCACCAAGATGTTAGACCCAGCCTTCAACTCTGCCAACAGACCAGTAAAGTGTCCTACCACTTTTATCCCAATGATCAATTTGGTTCCTTCAATTCCAAGGATTGAAAATGCGTGGTCATCTCTTTTTTTATTTGGTAAACTAAAAAACCCAAACTGTCCCGGCTGAAAATCGATTGGTTCATCCGCCGACTCCATCGAAACAACTAGTAAATCTTTATCCCTCCCACTGCGCACTATACGATAACTCTTCATCCCTACAAAGTAATACGCAAATCGCTTATAAAGAAAGGCCAGCGTAGCTACGAGACTCCAGCTAAATATCCAGTACCTTAGAGGCAAATACCTCGAAGTGTCAGAAGATATTAACATCGAATGGAGTCCACCCAGTATTATCACCATTCCCATCCACTCATGACTCCATTTCCAAAAACGGTACGGTAGTTTTACATAAAGTGTCAGGATAATCAAAAACAACATTAGATACAAAGCAATAATCCCCAGTGTGTAGGCCCAACTAGTACCAGGCAGCAAATAATACGCAATCATATTGGCAGGCATCGCCCCGACGATTAGTAGTAAAGCATGGTTAATCAAGAATACTAGTGCCAGCCCTCCCAAGATATGGTGAGTTTTATATACGATGTCTAGCCCCCCAAACAATTTCTCTATTACCCGGCTGCGAACAGCCAAAATATAGGTAAAAACCAGCGCCATGATCCCCAACAAGGCCATGATCTGAGTACCAGCTTGGGCAACACTCGCAACTGGATTATCTATTTTGGCCAAATACCAAAAATACACAGTCACCATTTGCGTTAGTAATACCAAAGTCCACCCCATCATGGTCTATATACTCCCACTATTTTATATTTTCGCTTTACGATGTCACCACCTATTATATGTAGCAGGGCACTCGAATCTTTGCCCACTATGTCGTGGTAGCTCTGTCCTGGTCCATAAAAGTCAGCCCTCCCAGGAGACACGTCATAAACATACCCGTCGAGTGCTAGATAAATCGGGACATTCGGATCATTCCCGTCGTATTTTAAAAGTTCTTTCGAGTCTATCGTAGGCAAATCACTATTTACTACAACTAGTTGATTTGAGATTTGTTTATAGATAAACCAATCAACTACCAATAGTATAAAGACCGCAGATATAAATATCTTACCTGTCTTCGTGATCTTCCACTTCTTTAGATTCGTGGTTTTCATCGTCTTCGTGATCATTTTCTCTTCTTTCTTCATGTTCTAATTCATCGTCTTCATCGTCCTCATCTTCATCATCGAATGTAGCGCCAGGCAAGGAAGATGCAGCGGGGAAATCGCTACTAGCTGGTGAGGCGCTAGGCATGATGCTCTCAGTAGGTGAGGCACTAGGTATAACTATATCATTTATCATCTCGTTTAAACCTGGGTCATCCATTGTTACATTGTCAGTGTTTTCGATTGTTGCCGATGGCTCTGGCGTAGCAGAAATGGCAGGTGTTTGGGGAATACTGGGCACGGGGGTAGGAGTTGAAACCTCAGGGACTACTGTCTCATGATTTTTGCTTGCAAATACTCGTATACCAGCGTATCCGCTTGTTGCTAGTGATGCCATAATCGCAGTCCCGGTGACTATATTGGTAAACAATTTGTTGCTGGTCATTTTTATCTCCTCATTTATATATTTATTGCACTTTACCACTCTTATCATTAAGGATACATTAAGGACAACTCAATTCTGCTAGAATAAGTTCATGAAAACTAGAATCGCTTTCATGTTCGGTGGCAAGAGCCCTGAGCACGAGGTCAGTATCATTACTGCCGTCCAGGCCATGGCTTCACTACCTAGCACCTTCGAGGCCATCCCTATCTACGTCAGTAAAGCAGGGACTCTCTATACTGGTGATCATCTCAAAAATATTAGTTCCTATGGGAACATGCCATTACTCGAAAAAATGGCACAGTCTGTTGCTCTCCCTAGTTCTCCCACAGACATCTCCCTTGTCCCAGTCAAAAGCTCACTCTTCAACAAATCTGTCAAACCCTTTGATGTGATCTTCCCTTGTTTCCACGGTGGGATAGGGGAGGGCGGTTGGATCCAAGGCCTGGCCGAGTTTTACGGTGTACCACTCGTTGGCACTGGACTCACTGGCGCAGCCCTCGGCATGGACAAGGTGGCGATGAAGAGTGCCTTCGACGGGGCAAATATCAGACAAGCTCCCTATATTTGGTTTTACCGTAGTGATTGGTACACAAAACAAGCCACTTTCATTAAAGAAATCGAAACTCACCTCAAATATCCCATTTTTGTTAAACCTAGCCGGGGTGGCTCCTCAATCGGCACCAGTTGCGCCAAAACCAAAGTCGAGCTGATCCGCGCCATCGACCTGGCTGCCGCCATGGACACCAGGATTGTGGTCGAAGAGGGGGTGACAGGCGCCCGCGAGATCAACATCTCTGTCATGGGTAATGCAGGACATGATCTCGAATGTTCAGTGTGTGAAGAAGTCTTCCACGAGGGTTCTGAATTCTTAGATTTTAAAGATAAGTACCTAGCAAGCAGTAAAAGTGAGGGTATGGCAAGTACAGATCGTGTGATCCCCGCCCAAATCGACGTCAAAGTCTCGGCCCAAATCGCCCAGACTGCCAAACTAATTTTCAATCTATTTGATTGCTCCGGCCTGGTCCGCCTCGATTTTCTAGTCAAAGGTAAAGATATCTATTGTATCGAAATCAATACTATTCCAGGGAGCCTTAGTTTCTATCTCTGGGGCAAATCTGGATATCCTTATCCCAAGCTACTCGATCATCTTATCCAGTTAGCTCTGATCAAACACGAAGATGTCAAAAAGAACGTGACCGACTTTGCCTCACCGATCCTCACAAATATTTCGCGTGGCGGCAAGTTGGGCAACAAACTAAAATCCTAACGGCACATCATTCTCCAGTAGCACGATGGGCTCTTGCTTGAATTTCAAATCCTTGACTATCTGCATAAACTCAAGGGTTTTCTCGATATAAATTATTTTTACTTGCCCGTCAATCCCTTTGGCCAAGCGTTTAGTCCGCTCATTCTTCCCCACTAGGATCACACAATCCGCCTTCCCAATCAATCCCTTCCCCAGTTGCTCATGTATCACCTCACTCTCACTCCCTAGTTCTACTAGTCCTGGCGTGACCACAATACGGGTGTATTTCTTTTGCTTACCCAAGTACTCTATCGCCTGTGCAAAACTTTTTTCATTACTATTGTACGAATCATCAATCACTCTCATCCCATATCGCTCTGTTGTTATTTCAAAACGACTAGGTACTGGACGGTAAAACTTTTCGCTCTCCTTTATCTCACTAGCATTCATCCCGCAAACCCTCGCGACCGCTTGCGCCCCGTTTTGATTGATTTGCTCCCGCGTCTCCCCGCTATACAATATAGCGCCACTCACCACCTTGGCGACCGTCTCATCGCTGCCGTTAGCGATCAAAGTCCCACCATTATCCGCTATATATCTCATGATCTCTGTTTTAGCTCTAATGATATTTTCCCAGCTGCCAAATCGAGTCAGGTGCTGCCTCGCAATCCCAGTGATCACCCCGATATCGGGTTTTAATATTTTGCAAAAATAGGTAATTTCACCCGCTTTGTATGCCCCCACTTCCAAAATAAGCAGATCGGTATGATTAGTTACTTCATAGCGTAGAGTCTTCGCAATTCCCACGACCGTATTGTAGTTGCCGCTCGTCTTGACTGCCTCATATTTTTGTCTGAGCAAATCGTACGCGAGCTCCTTCACCGAGGTTTTGCCGTAAGATCCCGTTATCACCACTATTTTGCCACCTCTTTTGTGAAACGCCCAAATCCATTGTTTAATCCATTCGCCGTATATAAAGTCTCTGATTGCTCGTAGTAGGTTCATACTGCTTCCTCAAGAACTCGTTTCAACACCAAGTAATGACTCAGGTGTGGATCATGACCTGCTCCCCAGATTACTCGGGTAACAGGGTGGACTAACAATTTCTTATAAATATCAAGGAGTGACAAAGGCAAGATTTTGTCTTTCTCGCCCCAGATCACCCAGGTTTTACCCTTAATTTTTGGTAGATATGTACGCAAATCTTCCCCGACTACTGCTCTATACAAATTGCGTAGGGTGGGCGTATTACGATAATCCTCGTCCATCACCCATCCAATTATTTTGGTGCGAATAGGGTAGGGGACCCAAACGAACATCTTGGCCACTAGATTCAGACACACCCGCTTGATCGATCTTGGCTTCACTCCTGCAGGATCAATCAAAATTACTCGCTCAACTATCTCTGGACAATCCGCCCCCATTATTATCCCCACGCGTCCCCCTAGTGAATGGCCTATCAAGACAACTTTGTCCAGTCCCATGTACTCACAAAATTTTACAACTAGCTGGCTATACTCAAAGATGTTTTTGATTGTGGGCAGTGATGATCCGCCAAATCCAGGCAAATCTACGACATAAGCTTTGCGTCCGCTCCACGCCGATAGTTCGCGAGCCATCTGATTCCATTCATTCCCACTTCGTCCCCATCCGTGCAAAATCAATATGGGGGTCCCATTACCTTCCCCGACCTCCGTATAGTTCCATATCTGGTTTCTCACGGCCACTTGTGTCATGCTTCGATTATACCCGAGTCTATACCCGTGGCACCCTTTACTCAGCCTCTCCCACCGAGTGATACTTCTCGTGCACACTCTTTAGCTGCGGGTTAGTCACATGGGTATAGATTTGGGTAGTGGCGATATTTTTGTGCCCCAGCATCTCCTGGACCTCACGTAGTCCCGCCCCGTGACTGATCAGGTCCGTAGCGAAGCTATGCCTCATCACGTGGGGTGTAATCGAATAAGGCAAATGCGCCAGACGTCCGTACTTTCCTATGATCCGCTGCACTGTCCGTACGTTTAGTCTCAGCTTCTCTCCCGCCTTGGGATCATCGATCTGTGGTTTGGCCCCAGAGTGCCGGATAAACACAGGGTGATAGTGATCATCGCGCTCACGCAAATACTTCTCTATCCACCCAGCTGCACGGTCAGACAAAAACACCACCCGTATTTTTCTCCCTTTCCCCATCACCCCAAATTCACGTGACTCTAGGTTGATTGTGGTTTTGTTTAGTGACACCAGTTCCGACACCCGCAACCCAGTCGAAAACAATACTTCCATCAGAACCCTATCCCTCAAACCCTGGATATTCGATACATCAGCCTTTTCAATCATTGCCTCCACGTGGGAAAAATCCAAAAACTTGAGGGAGTGCTCTTTCCCTTTGGGTAGCTCTAGTCGCTCAGGGGATACCACCTCGTAATCTTGTCGTAGCAAGTAGCGCAACATGGACCGTAGCGCAATGACGTAATAACCCTGCGTCACCGGAGCTAGATACTGACCTTTGTTATCTTTAGTTTGTGCCAGATAGACGCGATAAGTTTTTAACATCTTAGAGGTCACATCGCCCAATTCTTTGTCTGGATAAAATTTACTTAGCCAGGCATTAAACTTCAAAAGGTAAAATCGGTAGTTGCGAATTGTAAAAGGGGAGACTTGTCGCTCGATTGTGAGGTACTCGAGGTACTCCTCGATGCAGGCCTGGAGTGTTGGTGTAGAACCATTAGCACTCATATGGCTTCAACTGCTAAATAGTCCGAATAAAAATTGGGTGGGATATATCGATCTTTTTTGCACATACACATCCACCGCACACGATACTTATGCGAGTTTCTATCCCCTGATGGTATTTTTAGTAACCCTATAGTTTTGCATAGTCAGCCGTAGGGCAGGGGTCTAGCTTCATTGTGCGACATTGGCCCTAGGTTGTCAACCTATCCCGCGTGCTAAAATATTCTCATGATCAAAAATCATATAGTTTACAATCCCATTCTCGAATACAAATTTACACTACAAAAGGCCGTCGGTAGTTTGCTTTGGACCAAAGAGGGGAAGCGACTTATCGACTTTACCTCTGGATGGAACATAGCCAATCTGGGATGGAACCACCCCGAGATTACCGCGGCCATTACTGATCAGCTAGCAAAAAATACTTACACGCCATCTTGGATTGCGGATGAGATGCAGATTAGCTACGCCGACTCTCTAACCAAAGCTCTGCCCCATGAACTAAATGCTATCTGCCGCGTGACCTCAGGCACCGAAGCAAACGAACAGGCGATCAAAATCGCGCGTACCGTCACAGGCAGGCAAAAGATCCTCGGCTTCTTCGACACCTATCATGGCTCAACCTATGCTTCGCTCTCCTTAGGGTATCGACCAGAATATTTACAAAATCTCTCCCCAGTCGTCGGCGAGATGATCCACTTAGAATATCCCAAACTTTCTCTAGGTTGTGACGTTGAGTCGGTGCGGGTCAAATTCCTGAGTGCACTAGAAGAAGTCCTGAGTCATCAAGACGTTGCCGCCATCCTGACAGAAGCGGGGATTATTACGGGCTGGGGCTCGCTCTCGGTCTCACCACCAGAATTTTTAAGTGATATCAGACGTCTGACTACTAAATATGGGACACTCCTCATCCTAGACGAAGTAGGTACTGGCTTCAGTCGCACTGGGTCACTATTTGCCTTTGAACAAACAGGCGTAACTCCAGATATCCTCACGCTCGCCAAAGCGATGAGCAATGGTGTTGCTGCGATCGGCGCCTGTATTACTTCTGCCGATTTAATCGAGGGTCATGTGCCTGCCGCCAAGGTTTTATCTTCACTCGCCTGGATGCCTTTAGGCTGTGCGGCTGCAGCTAAAGCTCTCGAGATCCATCTGCGCGACAAGGTCGGCGAGACCACAAAACAGGCTGGGTCGTATCTGACCAAGCGTTTAAGAAATCTTACAAAGATGACGCCTGCCTATATTCGCGGCCAGGGCCTAGAAATCGGGATCGACTTTCTCAAATACTCAGACGACAAAGAAAGTTTCAACTATGTCTCGGCGATCGCCAAGGCCTGTTTCGACCGAGGCCTCTTGGTCAATCAAAGCGACGCTGCCACCCTGCAACTCATGCCGCCCCTCAATACTTCCCAGCCGTTATTTGTCGAAGCTTGTGATATCCTCGCCGAAGCAGTGGAATTTACGGACAAAACCCACTAAATCATAGTTCCCACCAGATCACGAGGCCGTAGGATCGATTGTACGGCACGTTTTTACATTTACATGAACCGTTGCATAGCCAAAAAACCCAATTTTTTACGGGTATAGTTCGGAAGTAGGGATTTTGGGTGATCTAAGCCTAATGGGGGAGTTTAAAACAAACAATTCCCAGCAAATCACGATATAGCATCAATTTGCGTATAAAAAATACAAAATCAAAATTTACCGCTCCCCCTACCGAATCTAGGTACCATGTCATAAAAGATATATTGTGCGACATAGCGGATAACCACTTCTATGGCCATAGCTATCTTCAAAAGGGGGAAACGACTGGGCTATGAGTATACGTGCCAAATGATAGCTTGGTTGATGCTTCCTCCCCTCAATCACGATCCGCGAATAAATCTAGAGTCATACCCTCTACTACCCATCTCCAGAGGTACATCTGGAAGTAGCACTCTCCTACCAGGTCTGACATCTGGGAAGCGTACATACTGATCAAACTATACCCGCCTAGACTCGACGTCTAGTCGAGGCTGGTCATCAGACTGTATCAAAATCGATCAATAAAGTTCTGCAAAGATCGGATACTTTTTATCCACATTGTGAAAAATTATAGGCCATGTCGTGAAAACTCATGTATTATTATAGGACATTATAGAAAACTATAGGACTCCCCCACCCTATCTCATCCACTGTGTAATCACTGCCACAGCCACCACACTAAACACTATCCCCGCAAACCCTAAATACTCCTGGATCGTCCGATTAAACAGTCGCCCCTCGAGGTCATGCTGAAAGAGGCCCAGGGTGACATACATCCCCATCGCCAAGACCACGCTAGAGAGTGGTACGCTAATCAACCAAAACGTCAGGGCCAGCGCCATCTCTGCTATCACCACCGCCCCCACCAGTCCATAATAAAATTCGCGTTTAATCGTGCTCGTTACCACATACGACCAAGCTCCCTGCCAGAGGATCGGGAGCGCAACCACAAACACTAGCAGTGCCACGCTCCACCCAGCTAGGTGAAGCGAGTAAATCACATGAAAGAGAAACGCGCTAGTCATGATGGATAGCAGAAACCCCACCGCTCGCGCCGCTCGGAGCAACTGGATGGTCCGGATCGATGCCACCGCAAAAATATTGGCAGTCAGGAGGAGACCATACATCGAAAGACCAAACAAAAATACAACAATAGCCCTGGTAATTGGGGCCTGGGGTAGGAGGAAATAAAATAGCGCCACCGACACTGGGTATAGTGTCGGCAAGATCAGATTGATCAGCCAATTTACCCCGTGCAAATCCTTAAACAAAGACCACGCCGAAAGCAAGTAGGAGGCAATTGCAAAAAACAGAATCGCGCTGTATCTTGACTCTATCGGTAGGCGTTGCACAATCAAAAGTCCTAGCGACAACAGGATGGATACCAACAAAAACTTCCGTCTTTTACTCCCCTTTTTTCTATCCCAAATTTGCATAAACCTCCTGCACATCATCATAATCAGAAATATATTCAAGGAAAGTCTCGACTCTGGTTGAATCAGCTAGAGCTACTGTAGTCTTTGGCCTATACCCTACGTTCCCAGAGGCCAAAATCCCCTTCTCATGCAATTTTTTTATTACCGCATGCATTTTTTCTGGTTCGGTATAAATAGTGGTCGAGTCGCCATCACTCACCATGTCCGTCATTCCCAAATCTATCAGTTCCAACTCCACGTCATCGCTTATTTTTTCTTCTGTTTGGATGATCCCCGCATGCTCAAAGAGATAATTGACGCTACCTGGCTCACCCATCCTCCCCCCATGTTTTTCAATCAGAGTCCGAATCTCTGCCACCGCCCTATTACGACTATCTGTCACCAGCTCAATAATTACCATGATTCCCTCAGGTGCAAACGCCTCAATCGTCAGCTCTGCCAGCTCCTCCCCCGCTTTCCCCAGCCCCTTATCAATAGCCCTATCAATATTTTCTTTGGGCATGTTTACGCTACGCGCTTTATCTATTGCCAGTCGCAGCGAGAAATTCATGTCCGGATCCCCTATCCCTCCACCCTTTTTTACAGCGATGGTGATTCCCTTTGCCATCTTCGTAAATACACTACCTTTTGCTGCATCATTGGCTGCTTTTTTATTTTTGATGTTGCTCCACTTGCTGTGTCCCGACATGCCTATATTCTATCATTCTGCGTGTTATAATGTTTCGATCAATGCACGAGATACAAGACAAAGCCATCCAAGCAGCACTCAAGGGAGACTGGGAAGCAGCTGTTGAAATCAATCTCGAAATCCTCGC
>JBAQEX010000041.1:0-1773 GCA_049286965.1 Microgenomates group bacterium
ATCATAGTCCCATACATGGTTCACAATTTGTTCCTTAGTTAAAACCTGTTTCGGATGACGCATTAGATATTCGAGTAATGCATATTCTTTACTGGACAATTGAATTTGCGTATTTCCATTTACTACCTCAAAGGTGCTGAGGTTCATATGTAGGCTTTCGTGTGATAGGGTAGTCCCAGTCTCTGTAGGTGGTCTGCGAATGAGGGCGCGGATTCTTGCTAGCAGCTCTTCAAATGCAAATGGTTTGGCCAAATAATCGTCAGCTCCACTATTTAATCCTTCAACCTTATCTTTAGTTTGGGTTTTTGCAGTCAACACTAAAATAGGAGCATGGACATTTTCGCTTCTTAGTTTTTTGCACACTGTCAGTCCATCCATCTTTGGCATCATCAAGTCTAGGATGATTACGTCATAATCGCATGTTGTGGCCATCTCATACCCATCCTGGCCGTCATAAGCCAAATCGACGGCATATCTTTCTTGCATTAAACCTTTACGCAGCGCCTCTGCGATTTTGTGTTCATCTTCTACCACGAGGATTCTCATGGCTATATTGTAGTCTATTACCTGAAAATCACCTGAAAATTAGTTGGCTAACTTACCAATTTTAAAAGTTGAAAGTAGCTCAGCTACTCCAGCATGTTTTTTGATTTTGTTGTATAACACGCTCGTCTCTTTGCCACAGCCCGTCAGGTACTTGGTGCCCTTTGGATGTTTGTCAGTAAAAGCAGAGACGTCATACACATTGCCGTCAATCGCCATCCAGCAATTGTCACCAGTTGGGTGTTTGGCTACCTCATCCAGGGTATATACACTCTCTGGTTTGGGCACAGGATTTTTAGCTTGATATTGTTTCTTTGCGTAAAATACAGTTCCAAATGTTATCGCTAAGACAAATACAAATAAGATAAATACATTACTTGAACCTTTTTTGTTTTTGGGCATAATCACATCCTCCTGCCTCAATTGTAATCAAACTATGATTTATTGCAATACAGTAAAAGGCAGCAAAAACCCCGCCTTGCGACGGGGTTTATTGCGTATATTAATAACCTAAATTGCTAAAGATTAATAACTGGAACGGCCATATGAGCCACCACGACTGTTGTCGCGTGAGCCACCGTATGAGGAACCACCTTGTGGGCGGCCTCCACCAAATGAAGATCCACCACGACTATTGTCGCGAGGTTCCATAGGGCGAGCTTCGTTGACTACGATAGTACGACCGTCTAGGTCCTTACCATTGAGTTCAGCTACAGCTTTTTGGGCTTCTTCCTCAGTACTCATCTCTACAAAGCCGAAGCCTTTAGAGCGGCCAGTTGCACGGTCAGTAATGACACGGGCACTGACAACAGTACCTACCTGGGAGAATAGGGCTGATAATGAGTCGTCAGTTGTAGCCCAGGCTAAACTGCCGATAAATAGTTTGGTTGCCATGTGCGGCACCTCCATAAACGCGTGCCACCACTAATCACACAAACTAACAGAGAATAAATCACTATCGTTGGGAAAAGCATGTACACATAAATAACTACCTGACATTATAACACACATCGGGTGATACAATGTCAACATGCGTGGATTTCTCAACTTCATTCGCGAGCAAGGTACAGTCGGACTTGCCGTTGGGTTTCTCCTGGGCGGGGCAGTCTCCAAACTGGTAACTTCACTAGTTACAGATATCATCAACCCAGTACTTACACCTATCCTTGGCGCGGCTGGCAACTTGCGCGACGCCACCCTCTACCTCGGCCCGGTCCACATCCTCTGGGG
>JBAQEX010000042.1:0-4745 GCA_049286965.1 Microgenomates group bacterium
AATCATAGGCGAGCAGAGCTTTGGCAAGGGGACGGTGCAAGAGGTACAGGACCTGTCCGATGGGTCGAGTCTACACGTGACGGTGGCTAAATGGGTATTGCCGAGCGGGCGATGGATAGGGAAAGAGGGGATAACACCTGATATCAAGGTCGAAGATAATGTAGAGACAAAAGACATCGATGAACAGATGGATAAAGCCATTGAGACGGTGCTGAAGTAACCAGATTTGACAGGTGTGAGAAAATTTCGTTATGGCAAAGTCACTTGATATACGTATATCTGAATCGGACGGGGGTGAGGCTGAAAGAGCCCTAAAACATACCGCCTTAAATTTGAAAATACTCGGCTATCTTGATCAGGCTATAGAGGATAGATCTCTTTGTGGTCAAGCATTAAATCAAAGTGTCATTTATTTGGAGATAGCAATGGGTTACCGTGAAAAATTTAAAGATAAAGATTATAAAATTGTTGTTCAAAGAACTAGAGATAGAAATATTATTACTAGAGAAATGTTTGAAAATATATTGACTTTACTAGAAATTGAAAATGCTAAACGAGAAAAATTATTGAAGTTTTGGGATTAAGTTTCAGGAATTTTTCAGACTCGTATTTTATATTGATTTTTGTTAATTGTTTTTGTATATTGTGAAATATGAAAAGCAAAATCACATATCAATTTGGGATGGGTTTGCTGATCGGGATATTCCTGGCGATCGTGTTTATGGGTGGTGCGGTTTCACAGAAAATCTGGGGATTACCGATCCTCAAGAATATCGCGGGGAGAGAGCAGAGTGGGACAGGGCTAGTGACCCAAAAGATTTTGACTGAAGAAAATGTGGTGACGGACGTGGCGGATAAAGTCTCGCCTGGCGTGGTGACGGTATCATTTAAACAACAAACACCAGTAATGCAGCAATACTTTATGGACCCATTTGGGATGTTTGGTGGTAGACGAGCAACGGGCGAGGTAGATACACAGCAGGTAGATATAGGTAGTGGATTTGTTGTGGATAAGTCGGGGCTAGTGGTGACTAATAAACACGTGGTTGCGCAAGGTCAGCCGAGCGATTATAAGATAATCCTCAAGGATGATAGCGAACACCAAGTAGAGAAGATTTGGCGGGACCCGGTAAATGACCTGGCGATCCTAAAGATATCGGGAGGCGAATTTAGCGCGACCCTGATGGGGGATTCGGACAAGATCAAGGTCGGCAATTTTGTGGTCGCGATTGGGACGGCGCTAGGTGAATTTCGTCATACTGTTACGACCGGGGTGGTATCGGGGCTAGGGCGAGGGATTACGGCAGGGGATGGATTTTCTGGTGCTGAGAAACTAGATAACGTGATCCAAACGGACGCGGCAATCAACCCAGGCAACTCTGGGGGTCCACTACTAAACTCGGCTGGGCAAGTGATCGGGGTGAATGTGGCGGTATCGCAGGGGAGCAACAATATCGGGTTTGCGCTCCCGATCAACGTGGTCAAAGAATCTCTCAACAATTTTAATACGACAGGACAATTTGATAGACCATTCTTTGGCGTGAAATATCAACTCATCACTAAAGAGCAGGGGATACTAAACAATGTGCCGGCTGGGGCGTATGTGGTAGAGGTGGTGAAAGATAGCTCGGCGGATAAAGCGGGGGTAGTGAAGGGAGATATCATCACCAAATTTGATGGGGTGAGCGTGGAAGGGGAAAAGAATGGTCTGGCGGGACTGCTGAGTAAAAAGAAGATCGGGGATAGGGTTGATGTGGAGATTTACCGTGGCAAAGAGACTAAAAAGATCCAGGTGGAGCTGAGGGGTGAAAACTAGACTCAATCAATTAATTGGGGTAAGCAACCATGCAGAGAAGTTACATGTTAGGTTTGTGAATTGATTCACACTTTCCATTGCTCCTGGTACCCATTTTTTATTGTCAAGGTAAATTTGATAACATATCTGTTTTTTTGTAGGCCTCTTCTTGGGAGAATCTTGATTTTGACTTGCTACATTGGGTGTGGGAGTTGGAGTTACAACTTTGGTTTTAGGACTTGGAACGGGTGATTTTATTCCAGTTGAATTACCTTGATCTTCACTAGATATCATGGCTATACTTGGTGTTTCGGCACTGCTCATATCCATGGCGACGGAAATGATTCTACGAACTGAGATGAGAAGAAAAAGTAGAAAAATGATGACTGCAGCCATTGAGATAATTAGATATTTATTGTAAGGAATATTTTTTTGAGCTTTTTTCATATGTTATATATCTCTGTTGACTACTAATTTATCAATAATAGCAGACTATGTTTATAAATCAAAACAAATAGGAAAACTAGGTTTGACAGGGTGTGAGAAAATATTCTCATGACTTTCATAGATTACAGGTTTAAAGTGGGCGATCCGAGCTTGTTTGTAAATGGAAGGGGAATGAGAATATCGGAGACTGAAGCTCGATTGTACCAGAGCTCAGATAAGCTACTGAAATTTACAGATAGTCTTAATCACTGGGTATTACTGGTTCCACATCCATCGATATTTTTAATATGTACCCAAGAGTTGGTAGATGCTGGTCTTATCACTCAAGATCGGCCTGAGTGGCCACTTAGTGTGTCTGGTGCGCGGATATTAAAATCAGATACGAGTGGAATCTGCGTGTGGGCGAGAGATAGAAGTGATCAAGTGACTATATATGATAAATTGGGAACGCACGAATTGGCTGGTTTCAATGATTATTCTATTTTTAATTCTGATGGTTTTGGGGTACGAATTTCGACAAGCGATTATCGATCAGTAAACGATTAGAATAATGAAGATGGGTGAATGGGTTTGACATGATGTGGGATAATGTTTGGTATGAGTTTTATATTGGAGATCAAAAAAGATTCTAAACCAGAGATTTTTACACTGGGTGGGACGGTTTTACCTAGATTTAATGACGATGAAAGGCCTGCAACTATACGAGTGAGTGCGGAGAATTTAGAGTCTGATGTGCAGGCATCGCTTGATGAACCATTGCCATCACTTCAATTTGATTTGCCCATAGAGTGGGGGTCTGAAGGATACTCAGTACCGGTCACCCAATTTGTCTCGATAATCTTGCGATGTATGAGGCAGGATAAGGAATTTATGAAATCTTTCCGCGATGGTGCCGTAGAGTTAGCAAATAGATCGAGTGGTAAGGGGGTGTTTGCTGATAGCAATGGGTTGAAAGCGGGGAGGACTATGCGTTTACCAGGACTTGGCCTACTGACTGCGACTTAATGATGGAATTAATAGGGGAAAACTAGGTTTGACATAAGCGAGTATACTTGATTTGAAAGGGGAAATTTATGCTTAATTCTGATAGTAGTAGCGAGATAAATAAGGGAGCTGAATCAGGACAGTCGGGGTCATTGTCACTGGGTCAGTTATTAGAGTATCTAGGTAATTTGCCATATTCATTTGGTAGACGTCGACCAGTAGTTGGTACAGGAGATGAGGCATTGCCATCTGTAGCTGGTGAGAGTGACAAGACTAAACCTGCTCCTTCGAATGGTGATAGTTAGACTGCGTCTTTGTTGATTTCTTGGTTGAGCTGAAATAATAAATCGGTCAGGTCGCCTTCGAGGATCGCCTCGAGATTGTGCCAGGAGAGACCGACGCGGTGATCGGTGACACGGTTTTGGGGGAAGTTGTAGGTACGGATTTTTTCTGCCCTGGAGCCACGGCCCACCGCAGAGCGACGAGTCGCTTCGAGTTTGGCGATACGTTCTTCCTCTTGGATCTCCCAGAGCTTGGACCGCAAGAAATCGAGACAAATCTCCCTGTTTCTTTGCTGGTAACGTTCCTGGGTAGAGACGGTCGTGATGCCGGATGGGGTGTGGATCAAACGGACTGCCGTACTAACTTTGTTGACGTTTTGGCCGCCGTGGCCCCCGGCGCGAAAAAACTGCCACTCTAAATCTTCGTCGCGAACAGTGATCTTTTGCGGGTCGATTTTGGGGAGAACGGCCACACTAGCGGTTGAGGTGTGGATACGACCCTGGGACTCGGTCGAGGGGACCCGCTGGACCCTGTGTACGCCTGATTCCCATTTAAATAGTCCGTAGGCGCCCTGGGGCAGCGTAGGGTCAGAGGGGCGGCCAGAGAACAACCAAGTGCCTTCATCCATGAGCTCGTATTTGATACCCTGGATTTCGGCGAAGCGTTTGTACATACGTTCGAGATCGGCGGCCCAGTTTTTGGCTTCGTCGCCCCCAGCTCCTGCGCGGAATTCGATAATAGCTGGACGTTTGTCCTGCTCGGTGTCTGCCGATGTCTCGAGAGAGGCGAGCTGAGAGGAGATCGTTGCAATGCGTGACTCTAGCTCGTAAACTTCATTTCGAGCCATGTTTGCAAGCTCGTCGTTGCCTACTGACAATTCTTTGTTATCTTTAACTTGCTGCTCGAGGGAAAGGATTTCCCTGGCTATTTCTACTTTAGGCGACAAATCGGAGATTTCTTCGCCGATTTCGCCTAACCTAGAGGTGTTGGCGGGGTCGGCTGATTCCTGAACGAGTGAGTCGTATTTTGCAATGAGCGCAGAAAGGTCGGTTGCCATAGTTGTAGTATACAGGGAACGAGTAAGCTAAGCTTGGGCGGCGCGGATATCGGAGAGGGTTTGGGGACCATTGCCACTGGATTTACGATCTTTTTTGGCTTTTTTGCCAGTTGCGGCCTTTTGTTTGGCCTGGAATTTCTCGACACGGCCGAGCTGATCGACAAAACGCATCTCACCAGT
>JBAQEX010000043.1:0-1587 GCA_049286965.1 Microgenomates group bacterium
GCAAGGATTATTAACATTTAAATAAAGGGAGGTGAAATAATTATATGGCATTTTCATACCAAAACGCTAAAGGCGTTACCTATTACCTACATGGTAAAAAAGTAACTCTAAAAAATGGTCGCATGCAGCAGATTTATTACTTCGCTCGCGACGTCCGCGCTGAAGCACTGAATGAAGTCCCAGCTGGATACGTAGTAGTTGAAACCAAAAGAACAGGCATGCCCGTTCTTAAGAAAGCATAATTTCTTACAACTAACCAGCTCTATTTTCGCAAGGAGAGAACAGCTGGTTTTTTGTTGGGATTTAAAAATCTTTGAGGATTTTTTGAATATTTTTGATAAATTTGTTTTTAATTTTCTTGGGTTTATTTTTAAAGAAACTTCCGCCGTTCATAGGGTAGATTTTTTGGGCTTGCCAGGCGTGGAAGTCGGGACCGAGCAACTCGGATAATTCCATTTTCGCTACTCGGCCTGCGAGATTGAGAACTCCGTATTTGCGGAAGCGCCTAAATGAAAATGTATAAACTGGGTCGCGGTAAATAGTGGATTTATAGCCTAGGGCGCTAGCCGATTGGACCAGTGATTTACCTTCCGCGTAATCGATGGTTTCGTTGAATCCGCCGATTTTACGGAAACAACTCTGGCGGATAGAGAACATGGACTCAAGAAGATAAGTTGGTTTGAGATTGTTTTGGAGCTCAAGAAAAGTATTGATGGCAGTGGCGATGGCATCGTTCTTTGGCGTAGACAAATCTGGTTTTAGCCAAAAAGAGAGAATATCTGATTTGGTACTTTCCCAGCGGTATTTAAGTCCCTGCAAGAAATAGGGAGGGAGGCGATTGTCGGCATCACAGAAGATGAGAATCTCAGATTTGGCTGATTTAGCTCCCAAGTTGCGCTGGGTGCACACGTGACGTTTGGGAGAGGTGAGGATTTTGAGGGAGAGTAGCTTTTTTGCGAAAGGTTTGATTTTAGCTAGGGTTTGATCGATGGATTGGCCGTCGACTACTATGACCTCGAAATCCTGGAAAGTTTGCGCCACAAGATCATCCAAGAGTTTGGGGAGATATTTTTCTTCGTTTAAGGCAGGAATGATGATAGAGAAGAATGGCTTTTTCATAAGTTGTATCCTAAGCCAAAAACCTGGATTTGACCAGATAGCCAGAGGGTGTGATATTTGTGCGCATCAGACAGACTAATAGCAGCATCGGGGTCAATACCAAAGGGGACGCTTAACTTGGAAGTTAGTGAGAGCTTTTTACGCAGTAAGGAGTGGCGACCAAAGGCGATGAAATAGGGTGAGTTGATGTCTTTGCTAATGCGGATGGCATCGACTCTACCAGTTGCTACGTCAAAGGGGCAGCCACAAGCGATGGTGTAAACCTGGGGATACTTGTCTTGAATGTAGGTAAATATAGTGGTTAAAGCGCTTGTTGCAAGGCGAGCCTTTTCTTTGTCTGGGGCAAAAAATGGTGCATAGAGATGGTCGAGTTTGAGTAAAGTTACACCCCAATCACCCAAAATGATGTCGAGACAGCTCAGTAGATAGGTCATCACTTGGGGGTTGGTAAAGTCGAGGAGATATTTG
>JBAQEX010000044.1:0-15243 GCA_049286965.1 Microgenomates group bacterium
AGGTTTTCAATCAGATCAGTCGAAGGGTTGTCAAAGTGATCTTCAATCGTGCGCTTGTGGTAACCAGTCACGATAATGATATCGGTAATGCCAGCATCCACTAGCTCTTCCACAATGTACTGGATCACGGGTTTGTCCACAATCGGCAACATTTCCTTGGGCATGGCCTTGGTTTGTGGGAGGAATCTCGTCCCAAATCCAGCGGCAGGAATAACGGCTTTGGTTACCTTTTGCATAGCACCCTCCTTAAAGAGTCATTAATTCTTTTTCTTTTTCTTTTTCGAGTTCCTCTACCTTGGCCATGTACGAGTCCACTGTCTTCTGCATGGACTCAAGCCAAGCTTTGATACTATCTTCCGATATCCCCGCTTCTCCCTCTTGCGCCTCGATTTCTTCTTTTATCTCGGTACGTACTCCGCGAATCATGACTTTGGCCGATTCGAGTTTAGAGTGGACCAGTTTCACCAGTTCTAGGCGTCGCTCTTCTGTCAAAGCAGGGATCGAGATTTTGACCGTGTCAGAGTCCACAATCGGCTGGATGTTGAGGCCCGATTTCTGGATACCAGAGGATATTGCCGCCACCAGTCCTTTGTCCCAAGGAGCAATCACTATCAAGGTTGTATCTGGCGCTGTGATTGTCGCCAGCTCCTTGATGGTCATGATCGTGCCGTAGGCCTCGACTTTAACATCTTCAACTAGCGATGGCTTAGCACGCCCTGTACGTACACTCGTTAAATCTTTCTTTACGACCTCGATCGTTTGGTCGAGTCTTACTTTCAAATTTGCCAAAATTGTGTCGCTCATAAAATGTAGTTTAGCACAAAAAGCTGATACAATATCAAGCATGAATGTAATAACATATCTTAAAGAAGTCCGCGTCGAGCTCACCAAAGTCACTTGGCCTACCCGCGCAGAAGCTACTCACCTCACGCTCATTATCATCATCGCCTCCCTGGCTGTGGGACTCTATATTGGCGGACTTGACCTCGTCTTCACCAATCTACTTGGGCTTTTCCTAAAATAATGGTATACTTGACAAGTTCCCCAAAGATATTAGTTATTTAGATTATAGGAAAATTAACTATGACCGACGACAAAACCCTCACCACCAGATTAGAAGAAGCCCAAGATGGCGACATCTTGTCCGAAGTCAAAGAAAACAATCCCTATCACGTCATCTACGAAAAGAACGAAGGTCTCGAAGCCCGTGCCAAGTGGTACGTCGTCCACACCTATAGTGGGCATGAACTCAAAGTCGCCGAACAACTCAAGGTCCGTATCGCCTCCATGAACGTCGAAGGTAAGATCTTTGAAGTCGTCATCCCCGCCCAAGACAAAATCCAAGTCAAAAAAGGTCAAAAGAAAACCGTCAAAGAAAAGATCCTTCCAGGATACATCCTAATCAAAATGATTGTCGATGATCAGTCATGGCTTGCAGTACGTACCACCCAAGGCGTCACCGCTTTCATCGGCTCGGTAGGCAAACGCCCCACCCCTATCCCCCAAAGGGAAGTCGATACCATCATGAAATTCATGGAAGTCAAAGCTCCCAAATACAAGAGCACCTTTACCTCTGGCGAAGCCGTCAAGATCGTGGAAGGGCCATTTGCCGACTTTTTGGGTACGGTCGACCACATCGACGAAACCAAAGGCAAATTGTCCGTGCTCGTTTCCATCTTTGGTCGCGAGACTCCAGTTGAACTCGATTTTGCTCAGGTATCCAAGATTTAATTTAAATGATAAAATAAGGAACTTATGGCCAAGAAAAAGATCAAAACAATTATTAAAGTCTTCCCAATTGGTGGTGCTGCGACTCCTGCCCCTCCAATCGGACCAGCCCTCGGACAGCATGGTGTCAACATCATGGAGTTCGTCAATCAGTACAACAAAGCAACCCAAGACAAAAAAGGCCAAAAGACCCCTGCCGAGATCACCATCTACGAGGATCGCACTTTTACCTTTGTCATCAAGCTGCCTCCTGTTTCTGAGATGATCAAGCAAGAGCTCAAACTAAAGTCTGGCTCAGGGGTACCCAACAAGACCAAAGTCGGCAAACTGACCCAAGCACAGCTCAAAAAGATCGCAACCGAAAAGCTGCCTGATCTAAACACTACCTCACTAGAGTCTGCCATGCGCTCCGTCGCTGGCACCGCCCGCTCCATGGGGGTCGAGGTAGAGAAGTAAACCAGTTTCTCACGACAAGTTGACGGGCCTGCAATAATCTTGTGTAATGATAGTATGTCAGAAAAGAAAAATAGCCCTGAATCCGGTTTCTCACTATCTTCATCTCAAGCGTGGGAGTCACTGTTTCAACAAGAAATTCCGATTATTTACCAATCGGAAACATTCCGAAAATATGTACATGAAGTTACACAAATGTATGCGAATATACACTTGTCATATCAACTCGGCATGATTCACGTCAACTGGTTACAATTTCAGTCGAATGAAATCGACACAAAGAATACGAAGTCTGTCGCTTTTACACCTGGACCACCACCTTATGGACCAGTACACCACCAATTTTTGGTCGACCATCATCCTGAAAGTATAGAAATCATGGACCATAGTCGAGTAAAGTTACTGGAAGACAAGCTTAGGGACAGTAGAATACTCAAAGAAAGTGGAGCCCTCGCCGGAGAAGTTTTATTTAACTATCGTAACCCGATCGACAAAAGCTCTACGAGTGCCATCGGATTTGGTGTAATAGATCGAGACACCTGCGTGCCAGAAGGGATTATCTTTGTCCCAGAAGGAATGTTCCCTTACAAAAAGACCGGCTTTTCTGGGAAAAGGAAACAAGGGAGGCAAGTAGTTCAGGTCACCAAACAGCCAGTTCTCCAACCAATCGGTATCCCAATTTAATGGTAGAAAAAGTTATTCTCTGGTACAATCCACCTATTCATTATTACTTGAGCTCGGCCTAGCCGAATTCTTAAGGAGAAACAAAGTATGGGAAAAAGAAAAGATAGCACCTCAGTCGCCCCCAAGAAACAAAAATCCATGACTATCTGGGAAGAACTCTACACAGACCTCACTCCAAACGTGGCCGAAGCGCTCCGCCTCGCTCGTGTCAAACCAGAACAACTGGTCAACATGACCGACGGCGATATCACGGCCATCCAGGGCATCACCGAGACCGGTCTCGAGGAAATTAGGAGCAAATATACACCCTCCCTAACCCTGAGCGAAGTCGAAGGGTCCGCGCCATCAGTATCAGCCGACTCCGTTGAGTCTCACGACCACAGTGAAGGCGAAGCCGTAGAAGTAGCTGGTCCCCGTCCCGCCAACAAACGCCACGACTTCCGCAACGGTAAGGCCATCAGAGCTGCCAAATCCAAGGTCGATCCTCAAAAGAAATATGAGATTAGTGAAGCCATCAAACTAGTCAAGTCTGGCAATATCACCAAATTTGTCTCGACCGTCACTCTCCACTTGAATCTCGTGACCAAAGACACGCCCACTAGGGTCGAACTCACATTCCCCTTTATGGCAGGAGCTGCCAAACGTGTAGCCATCGTATCTGATGAGTTACTAAAAGACATAGAAAAAGGCAAAATTGATTTTGATATTTTGGTCACATCTCCCGCTTTCATGCCCAAACTAGCCAAGTTCGCCAAGGTCCTAGGTCCAAAAGGCCTCATGCCTAGCCCTAAAGCTGGCACAGTGACAACAGACCCAGAGAAAAAAGCCAAAGAATTTGCCGCAGGCAAGACCGTCGTCAAAGCCGAAGCCAAATTCCCTCTCTTGCACGTGACCGTCGGCAAGATCAATCAGCCAGATGCAGAATTGATCGCCAACGTCAAAGCCATGCTCGAAGCCATCAAACTCAAAAATGTGACCAAGGCAACGCTCGCAAGCACTATGTCACCTGGAATTAAGCTCCAACTAAACTAAATCACTTAGTTTTCTTCTGGAAAAAATCGCTAGGATTGGCAATCATATCCTCTACGGTGAGACTAATGATCTCGTCTAGTCTATCAGTAGCCTGTATACCAGTTTTTGCAAAAAAAGTCTCATGTACTATTTTGGTAGCAGTATCTTTACTCATAGTCTGGATTTGTTCAATCACTTCATGCGGCAAGGCTGCATATAGCTCTGTAGTGTATTTTTTACCCACTGCCTTAGCAACTAGCTCCAAAGTCGCCTTTAGCGACTCTGGGTCCATTCCGTAAGCTTCTAAAGCCTTCTGCAAATCCGCTATCGTTTTTAGTTTTGTATCTGCCATATTAATATGTCTCAACAGGTAGTATCACTTTGGTCCCTACTGGTATACCCCGCAGTGCATTCATAATATCATTAAAAGGTTCACGTATTGTTGCACTCCATTCTTGTGTAGGTGACCCACCTCGTCCGATCGCTCTGTCCAGTATCACTCTCATTTGTTCGATCGTATATCGTACCGATTTACCGTCAGAATCTAGCATTGGCACTCCTCGTTCTCCATATTTATTTGCCCAAGCTTGCAAAAGCGTGTCATGATTTAGTTTGAGGAAATCAATGGCTGCCTGGCTGCTATAAACGTGATCTGTCACATTCTGATCCAAAAATACTTGGAGCATCTGATCATCTGGCTTAATAATATATTCAGGTCCAGCACTAACGTCAGGTGTATGGACAATAACCTCATGAGTGGGTAAAGTTGGCTCTGGAGCTGGGATCTGGGGAGTGACTCCTCCTGGGGTATGATCCCCTCCCATATTTGGATTAGGTGGTGTTGGTGTCACCTCAGTTGTTGGCTGATGTGATGTACCATAATCTTGAGGATGGTCGGGAGCATGAGACGCGCTCATCGACGGATGCAAAAAGCTAGTCACGGTCAGTGCTAGTCCCGCAGTCAATTTACCCACCAAATCACCAAGGGCAATAGTCGATACAATTCCCATTTCATTTTCATCCCTCTCCATTTTTTCCATGGTATCAAGACCTACTTCTTCGATCCCCCGCTCGCCAGATTCTATTCTGGCAATCGATTCAGAGACCTTCGGGGCGATCCACTTCCGCACCATCGTGTCTAAAAACAATTTTTGGTTCAAAACATAGTTACCCAGTCCCGTAGTTACAGCACCGGTCAACAACTTAAGTACAAATGGTGTATGTGCTGCGTCGAGCAAGTTCATGACAGGTTCTGTAGCCAAACCATGTACCGCCAGCACAGAAGTAGCACCAGCTATGATCCCAACTGCCCACATAGATTCAGGCAACCAATTCTTTGACCCATCTGGATTTACCCTATTTTCTCGGCCAAAGCGATCAGCATTTCTTGCATGCCCCTTCAAAGTAGATACAACTTTCCAGTCATTTGGTTTATCCTCAAATGCCGGATCATACTGTGGGACTTCAGGTGCTATCTCTGGCTCTTGAGTCAAAAAAGGCTCATGATCATCAAAATTTGTTGGAGTATCTGGATCATCTCGTCTTATCCAATTAGGAAAAATAATTGGTTCTTCCTCAATAGGCTCAACCTCTGGTTCTGGCCTCACTCTCGTTTCTCCCGTATACCAGGCACCCAGTTTACGCGCATCTGCAATCTGTCTACTTATCCCCCTAAACGCTAAATCTTTTGCTTCTTCACTAAACTTATCATCCACCAAAATACGACAATTTTCAGCGTATGTCGGGCCCAGATACATCCCGTTATAGACCTCATCACTATATGGTAAGGATTTCTCGATTAAACCTGGCATTTCAGGGTTCATCTTCTTTTGGTCTCCTCAGCTACTTCATGAGCAGCCGCTTCCATTAGTTTAAAGAACAGTTCTAGTGTTTCAATAGGCATATTGCTCATCCACTCAGGCAATTCTACTGCATGCGACAAATATTGTCCTTTATTTTCAGCTAGATACTGCATCAATTGTTCTGTCTCAGGTCTGCTCGCCTGTGCTGCCTCTTGCATCTCCTCCACCAACTCATGTGTTTGTGCTATAGAATCCGCTGTAGGCTCACCAGTTCTCAAATCCTCTACTAGTTTGGCTATATCAACTGGACGTACTATCTCAGCTCTAGAATTTACCCCATTTGTATCCCCAACAATCTGCTTCACTACCGGACCAATATCCGCGATCATCTCTTCTCTTCGCGCAGGTTCTATACCGTTTTCAAATTTTTTTTTTCGTCCTCGTCGCTGCTTACAGCAAGTGCTCTCTCAAAATTGCCAATGATCCGCTCATAGCGTTTTTGAACTGGGACATCTTGTGAAGCAAACTTTTTGGCAAACTGAGCTACAGCTATAAGTCCATCCACATTGCCGTGGGTAGCGATTTCATGTGTATCCATCATCGCTAGATCACCAAGCTGAGCTTCAATCTCTTTTAGGAGCTTAGTCCTAAACTCAGCATCTACTAATTCACTTCCCAGTTGTCCTATCAATTCACTCGTGTCGTTCATTTTCCCATCAAGTAAGTAGGCTACGTTATCTTTCTCAGCCGCCTGTGATAGCCTAGTACGCTCGATCCATACATCACTATTACTGAGTTCCGCCTGATTTTTTAATGCCTCGGATCTCTTCATCTCACCAAGTTCTGCTTCTACTTTTTGAGACACTATAGCCTGGATCTCTGACATATTACCACCTTCTAGAGCAGACCTTAGATCAGCCACAGGTCCTACGTCATGCAGAAACGACATCGCATCCACAGTTTTAGCTGCCAGCCTTGTCACCTCACCTTCATAATTGAGCATTTGTCGTACATCTATAGACCTCGGCGTCTCTCGGCCTGATGCATTCCCAACCTGTTCACGGGTAAACCCATTTTCTTTCATCAATGCTGCTACGCGTTTATCAAATTCTCTATGTTCAAGTGCCGACGTGTTTGAGACCCCATCACTACCACGCAATTCCATAGGTATTGCTGATTGCAACTTACTTGAAACGTGTTTTGATAGTTTACTTGACTGTTTCTTCAAATCTCTTTTTAAGATTGTAAGTTGAGCTTTCTGCCTATTGGCTGCCTTGTCCGTCTTGGTTTCTCTCTGTTCGAGCATACTTATTTCTTCACTTAGCTCAGCGATCTCAGCCACCTGAGTTTTTACATAATCACTAGAAATAATTCGATCCTGCATCTTGTCCGAGTTTTGTAACCAATCCACTATGTTATTTGCCGACTCGGCGCTACTTGAAGCAGAAACAGCAATAGTAGCCAGTACTTCTGCCGTCATGTCAGCTGGAGATATCCCAGCCTCACGGGCAATTACATCAACAGTATTCGCAAACTCTACCCCATCCATCCAGTCAGCTACGGCCATATGCTCAGCCTGTAAATGATCCAATATTGAATTAAAAGTCTTATTCTCAGTCACTTGCGCCAATTCTTTGGCAAGAGACAATCTCTTTGATTTGGTCAAGGCTTTAAGCGCCTCTACCTCAGCTTTGGTGGCCTCGATCCTATCTTGGTGAACTTGCTTAGTCTCAGCACCCTGTGCCCGCTTCAAATTATCACTATCTTGTGTAAGTCTAGATTCAGATTCCTTGATTTGCTGCTCAAAATACGAGACATCCATTGCCAATCGCTCGACTTGCTGCGCGTTCATTCTCAAAGCTGGCGCAACTTTGTTTACAATTATCTCCGAATCAGCTGCCTCAGCCTTGGACGCAGCCCTAATCTCCCAGTATTCACCAGTTGTAGAGTCTTGCGATTTGCCTATTACTAGTCCCACAGTCGATGATTGCGTCCCAACCTTACCAGATGCTACAGTATAAAACTTCGGCTTACCGTCAACATCAGATACTAGTCCACGCAAATCCCCAATCATATTTAAAATATCATCTGCGCTCGCTCCACTTTCACCATTGCTCTTGATATATTCATCAATTTTTTCAACACTCAATTCATTAAAAATTGAACTCAATTCCTTGGGCATTGCGCTGGCCGCTATTTTTGCCACAAATTCGTCGCGCTCTGCACCATTTACCGCCACATTCTTCATTGCATCGAGCGCTCTCGTAGCCATCCTCGAAGCCACTTCGGCTTGTCTTGCCATCAATCTGGCTTCACCAGGTATCCCCACTAGCACCTCTTGTGCTGCCTCTACTTTTTGTACAATCAGCTCGGCCTCAATATTACCCGCACTAAATGTGTCTTTAAGATCGGGTGGCTCTGCAGCTAAAGGCAATTCTGCTGTTTCATCAACTTTTGGCATTTCCACTACTGACTCGGTTGGAACTTCTTCAGCAGCTCTCAAAAAATTTAGCCAATCATCCCCCAAAGAGTCTGGTTTACTTTCAGCCTTCTTCTCATCATAAGTATGCTCACGCAACCAATCTGGAACATTACTATCTTCACTCTTATCAGCGGTTGAACTATCTAATCCACTCAACCAATCCGGGATATCACCTATTAGAGTTGCCTCATTATCTCTGTGATATCTAGATTCACGTAACCAATTTGGCAATCCATCACTTGGTTCTCTCGCAACTTCCTGACTATCATGGTCACCACCACTCAAACTACTTAACCAATCTGGTGCTTCATCTTCTAAAGGATCAGTCTCTGCTGCTCCTGGCTTAGCATCACGCCCATCAACTTCAATTTCCTTTTTATATGACTCTATGATATCTGGGATGTGTGTTTCCAGTTGCTCCACTGCAGCTTTCTCATTTGTATACTCAAAATAATCCCTAGCCTGCATTTTAAATGTCACCACAAATACTTCTAACTTTCTAGATCCATTTTCCTTTACATAATCGGCGGCTCTCCCACCCAAGCTTTTGTCTGCTTTGGCAAGTAGTGCAGTCACATCTGTCATGCTTTCGACTCCACCTTTTCCAACAAACTTCTTAATTACACCCCAGGACCTTTTACTCCCAAGCGGCATATCTTTTGCAATCTTCAGTACCTTATTGCCTAGTTCTCTGATATTTTCCTCAGTCTCAGTATTAGCTCCTGCCGATAGCCACGAATATAGCTCATCAGAATCGTTATCTACCTCAAATACATCCGACCATTTTCCTGCGCCTAAATCGTCAGGCCTACTAACTATTTCTCTTATTAACTGTCTACCCAGTTCTAGTTGCTCACCGCTCAGATCCTCTACATCTTGCAAGATATCGTTAGCCATTACAAAAGCACCACTAGGCCTGATATCTGGCCCAACCAACTCTACTGCAGTTGTTTCCAAATCTTTAAAATTACTTAGGATTTCTTGCTTTTTTTTGAGCAACTTCGTTTGTTCGTCCTGGGCATATCTCTCCAACTTAAGCTTTAATTTATTCGGATCCAACGACGCGCTAGTCTCAGCATCTGGTTTAATCTTCAAAATATCTTTTTTTTCACTAACCAGGCGTCTATGAGCCAATGCAGAAGCGTCCTCATTGCTTAGAAAATTCCGATCAGTTGCCGCAACTCCTGCCTGTAAAGTTATTCCAATTTCACTTATCGAAGCGGATGGTGTTTCAGGCATATCTATACTCCTATGTTTTGTTTCTCGTATGTTACTAACCTATAGGCCAAAAGTCAAGATCAAACCAGACATTTCGACCATTACCTTATTCAATAATAGATAGTTATTTGGCTATAGTCAACAACCAATCGTATACCATTTATAATATACATATACGTAAGTTTGCCTCCAAACCACTTTTCTGTTACAATACCCTCAATCCTAAAGACAACAGGTTATCAATAAATCCTGTCGAAGGCGTATAGACTACAAGCGGTAGTCATAAGCTGTCTAAAGGACAGCTTTATTCGTATTAGGAGACATTTATGCCAAACAAACAAAACATCGCCCAAGTTGCAGAGCTAGTCGAAAAGCTCGACAAAGTCCAAGCAGTCTTTATCGCCGACTATGCCGGCCTCACCGTCAAAGAACAAGTAGAGCTCCGCGACAAAGTTCGTGCCGCTGGTGGCTCCATCACCGTCGCCAAAAACTCCCTCCTCAAAATCGCCATGACCAACAAAGGCTACGATCTCACCTCTATCGACGCAGAAATGACCGGACCCAACTTGACCCTCCTAGCCGACGTCGATGCTGTTGCCCCTCTCAAAGCTATGGTCGAGTACAGCAAAGCCAACGAGAAAAATCT
Source organism: Microgenomates group bacterium (assembly GCA_049286965.1). Lineage (GTDB taxonomy): Bacteria > Patescibacteriota > Microgenomatia > UBA1400 > UBA12108 > CAJAUT01. The sequence continues at coordinate 10,025 of JBAQEX010000044.1, forward strand.
CCCACGCATAAAGGCCGGTATACTCGGCAAAGATGTGTTATCGATGGAAAAAGTTATGCAACTAGCTGCCCTTCCATCCAAGAACGAGCTCATCGCCAAACTCCTAGGCACCCTCAGCAACCCAGCCCGCAACATGGTTGGTATCTTGGTAGCACCTATGCGTAGCCTAGTTTATGCACTTTCTGCCATAAACAAAAAGCAAGCTGCAACCGCTTAATTAGTATTATTTGTATAAATAAATATATAAAGGAGACAATATGTCTGATCTAAACGCTCTAGTAGAGCAAATCGAGAAATTATCTGTCCTCGAAGTGGCCGAACTCGTAAAAGCCCTCGAAGAAAAGTTTGGCGTTTCCGCCGCCGCACCTATGATGGCCGCTCCCGCAGCTGGTGCTGCTGCCGCTGCTCCAGCTGAAGAGAAAGACGCCTTTGACGTCGTCCTCAAAGCAGGTGGTGCCAACAAGATCGGTGTCATCAAAGCCGTTCGCGAACTCAACCAGACTTTGGGTCTAAAAGAAGCCAAAGATCTAGTCGAGGCAGCCCCAAAGACTGTACTCGAAGGCGCTAAAAAAGAAGATGCTGAAGCAGCCAAGAAAAAGCTCGAAGATGCTGGTGCAACTGTCGAACTCAAATAAGTCATTTTAGTAATAAAATACATAAAACCCCGCGCAAGCGGGGTTTTTGTTGAGATACTGCCAGATCAAAAACCCATCAAATCAACTCAAGGGAGATTTTCTACTGGTGCATAGTTCGCTATGAGCGATTCCTGCGACATACTGGCGCTCTTACTCATCAAATATTCCATCAATTCTTGGTATTTATAATCCACCAAAAATCGGCCGCCGTAATCCGGCGCAGCCAAGTCGTCTTTTGTTAGAGCCATTTGTGACAAAGCATATTCAAACATCGCCTCACTCAATACCCGGCTCTCGCTCGACATTGTCACGCCTCCAGCTATTCTCATCGCTTTGTATAAATATTGATCCGTTGGGCTCAACTCTCCACCCGAATCACCAACTAGATAGTTTTGCTTTACCTGATCTAATATCATTTGCTGATCACTCAAATCCCACCCATGTTCAGTGACTGCATTGTACAGGGCCTCATTTAGCACCATGTATCTCACAAACAATTCTATGTCTGGGCCAGTCATATTGCGCAACGACTCATCATGCATGATCTGGTTTAAAAGGATCGCGTGTTTCGTCTCATGACTTATCACCAAATCGGTATTGATGGGGTCACCTCGCTCCGCTACAGCCAAGTATTGATCAATCCCGTTAAACAATAAGCATCCATGGACTATGCCAGGCAAATCATCTTTGCGATCACAAACAGCTTCGACATCATCTGGATTCATGGTTTGGACATACAAGTCGTCTGGAATTGTGACACCCAGGCTGCTTAAAAACGGCGATGTATTTACGTCAAATTTTATCGCATCCGCTCCTGGCTCGATATTTAAGATCAGATCAGTTGTCGTCGTTTCTAGCTTCACCCCGCCTGCCTCAATCTTTTTGCCACAGGCAGTAGTGATCCCAAGCAACATAGCAGCTACGATCAAATACTGGAAAACTCTGGGCAATTCGGGGAATCGACTATTCTCTTTGTTTACATTACCATCAATCTTTGTCATCTTGAGTATCTATTTTTCCACACCTGCCCGCATTTTGCTACGCTCAAAGCGTTGCAGGCGGGTATCCCCCATAGTTTTTTTATCCACTATTCCCCATCTCCCCTACCCACTACCCGTAGTGCCGTGCCCCTTGTGTAGCCAAAGGCGGAGTGGGTTCTATAGTCGCACAATATCACCACATCAATCTATACACTTTTACTACTTTGTACTATGTACATAGTACTATGTAGTACATACATACCATCAAATGGTATCCTATTGACACACACCAAAACAATTGCTAATATGTCCATATGCAAGACAAAGTTGATTTAAAAAACCTCCCTGATTTACTCACTGTCCGCGAAGTCGCCGATCTCCTCCGTGTCTCCCCCCTCACCCTCAAACGCTGGGGCAAACGCGGCAAACTCCCCGCTATCCGCATCAACTCCCGTGGTGATCGCCGCTACAAAAAAGAACAAGTCCAGTGGTTGTTGGGTATCAATCCAGATCAAGCCTAATCATCTTCCGGCTTTGCGATCCTTTTTATTTTTTTTCATCAAACTTGTAGATTCGTCAATCAACGCACGCATTGAATTCACTTCACTCGCACAGACCAGACCTGCACTGATATATCTTCCGTCGTGTACTTGGTCTGCATTCGATGGCCAAATAAAATCACTTGGCAAGCTCCCATTCACTATCGCCTCTTTAACCATATTTCCTATAGTTTGATTTATTCCATCATAAATATTTCTCTTAGAATCAGGATTTGGTTTATTATCTCCAAAAAATATTTTTTGCAACTCATCTGCGCTACCACCTCTCAACATGATAATCATTTCATCTCCCCCCCACCTTATTCCCAAATCTTCCGCGCGTATATTTTGTTTTATCGCAGAGCTAATAATTTTTAAAATAGTATCACCAGCATAATCCATATACGTATCATTTATCATTTTAAAATTATCCACATCAAGATATACAATTCCAAAGTTTGCCACATCAGACTCCATATTCCGCACATAATGTCTAAATTCATCAGTAATAAATTGCTCACCAAACCCTCGACTATTGAGTCCAGTTAAGCTATCCACATCCCGTTCTTGTCTTACTCTACTTAAAGAATATTCTTTGGCTATATATTTACGCCGCATGTCTAGTTGAACGTGTCTATTCAATTTATCCATCTCTCAACTATATCGCACTTTGGACTATCTTTTCCACCTCTTCCGCAGAATTAGTCAGCATGAGCCGACTGCGCGTCGTAACCGCCCCCTCAAATCCCTTGCAATACCAGGCCAAATGTTTGCGCATGGGCATAAACCACCTATTATCCTCAATGGTGTAATGATTCAATGGTTTATTGAGCAATTCATATATCTTTGCGTGTTCTAACATCCACGCTAATCTTTGTTCTTTACTAGGACTCAAATGGTCTAATGGTGTATTGGTGTAATGAGAAATAAAAATTGCAGGATTCCCCTCTGCAGCCCTCCCAATGAGTACCCCGTCAACGCCGTACTTGACCACTTTCTCTCTAGCCTCATCCACACTCTGCACGTCCCCATTCCCCATAATCACGCCTCCATATTTATGTACCACCTTGGCTGCCCGCTCAATAGAGTCCCAATCTGCCCTACCCTGATAAAGTTGGCGTAAAGTCCGCCCGTGGAGCGAGATCATCACAGGTTTCACTTCCATCAGATGTTCCATCCATTCTTCTACTACATCCTTATCTACCCCGATCCTCGTTTTTACCGAAACTGGTAGATTGGTGGCCGCTTTAACTGTCTTGATGATCTCTTTAGCTAGCTCAGGCGTACGGATGAGTCCTGCCCCACTCCCCTGGTCCTCTACCTTGTGCATGGGGCAACCCATATTGATGTCGATCCCATCAAAGCCCAATTTTTCGATCAATACTGCTGCCTCTTTGAAATACTCTGGAGTATGGCCAAAGACTTGCGCGATCTCTAATGGCCATCGTCCCACCCCTAGTTCCGATCCTTGCCGATCTTTAGGTGAGTGATCGGAACTTTGCAGCTCTGCGACTTGTTTAGCTCTGATAAATGTCTTAAGCAACCTTTCCCTTCGTTCTCCTGTGGCAAAATGCAAAGCGTCCACACTCACAAATTCTGTAAACAAAAAGTCGGGTCGACTATATTTCGCGGTCATGTAGCGCATGGCCGCGTCCGTCACACCATCCATGGGGGAAAGTCCAAGTTTCATAATATATCAATCTATCACTTTGTGGTATAAAACTAAAATTCCAAAGTGGACTACCCTCATTATTCTCCCCAGTCGCCATGGCTCATTGCCTAACCTCCATAGCCATTTCAGTCCGATCACATCTATCCATTTGGGACCGGGTTTTACGACGCCCGACCATTCATCCAGTGTCCCTCCCACTCCCATCGCCACCCTCACCCGCAAATATGGTCTGTTTTCTTCGATCCAGAGGTCCTGCCACGGCGATCCGTAGGCCACCAGCAGATAATCCGGCTCAAACCCATTTATCTTGGCGATCGTCATGCTCGCTTCTTCCGATTTCTCTACTTTTACCGTCTCTGCTCCCGCAAACCAGGCTATTTTTAAGCCTGGATATTTAACCTGCATGGCAGTAGCCGCTTTTTCTGCGATTCCCTCTCGCGCTCCAAGCAAAAAGACCTTTTCACCTTTGTTTCTTGCATGCGCAAGCATTTCTTCAACCAGCTCTACCCCACTAATTCGCTCAATCAGTTTACCCTGAGCTAGCCGAAGGGCCCACACTACCCCGTGCCCATCAGCAACTGTCAGACATTTGGCTAGAATCTCGCGGAATTTAGGGTTCTCTCGAGCCTCCATAATGTACTCTGGGTTTACCGTAGCCACATGCAACATTTCCTTCCTCTGGAGCCATATTTTACTTAGCACTTGCTTTAAATGAGTGCCAGATATAACCACCGAGAATATTTCTACGTTCTTATCCATCTTTTTTGCTACTGTCATAGGCTTGGTTAGAGTCATTTTTGCACTATTTTTTTGCTTTTTGATAGACTCCTCCTTAGTTTTGCTCACTTCATCATACATACTCTAGCACAAATGTGCAAAAATGACTCAAATTTTGCCTAATATTTTAAACTTATAACCATTAGATAGTCATTTGGCAACTTCAGTTAACATATAGCCCCAAATTTGTATACTCCAGGACTATTATTTATCGAATATTTTACACATAATATGATTATTGTTCAAATTTATTGATCTAATATTAAATCTTTAAGTAAAATAAATTCCCTGAAAATATTTTATAATACGATGTCTTGACTATACCCCTCCCCCAATGTCAATAATAATTGTCAAAATTTATCGATCTAAATCGCTAGGCCTTATATTAGTCAGACCTATATTAATGAGGTAATTTAAAGTTTCTTTGGCCGCTTTTGTCCAACTAAACTCACTCACTCGTTTTTTGCCAGCCGCTATCAATTTTGCTCTCAATTTACTATTATCACTCAGTTTGGTCATAGTATTTGCGAGTGTCCTCACAAACTGCGAGTTTAGCGGGATCACGATCCCGCCCTCCCCCACCACCTCGCTCAGTGCTCCTCCGTCGCTACTTATT
>JBAQEX010000045.1:0-3585 GCA_049286965.1 Microgenomates group bacterium
TGGCTTGTTACACAATCGGCAGGTCGCTGAGACATCCTCTGCCATACACCGTCACGATGGAAATTATGGACCGGGAAAGCGGGGATGGTCAGTATGCGTATCTTTGCGACAACGAGATTTCTTTCAACTCTGGTCGTATTTTTGGCATGCTAGTTGTCTTCTTTGTCTCTGTCCAAAGCCAAGCTCTCGCTTTACGTGCTACACCCGTTTTTCTCGGCCTAGTCTCCCTTGTTAGTCTTTATCCACTTCATCAAATGGTGAAAAGTATTCGGGCAAAATAAAATTAAATCAAACTCTCAAAATATTTCGCTTGCTCAAGATTTGTCCCAGGTATGTGATCCCCAGGACACCAACAATTCCAACTCCCAACATCCAAGCAAACTGATTGGGACCCGTCTTATCGATCATCATCCCAAACAGGGGAGAGAGGAAAATATATGGGGTCTGGGTTAATAGATTTAGCGTCGACAGCCCCGTGGCTCTATTTTTACTGCTAATCCATTTATTCACGATCACTGATCTGGTATTGCGAAATGTCGACGAGCTCGCGATCCTCATCAAAATAAGCCCTATTCCCATTCCCAGCCCGACGTATCGAGCTAACACAAAGCTAGCCAGCATCAATCCTCCAGTGACCATTACCAGCTTCTTCTCACCCACCAACTGCTTCAATTTTGGGAAAGCCCGAGCCGCTACCACCGACAGCAAGCACCCCACCCCAAACAGCCAGCCTGTCCCTCGCGCATCCATCCCATATTCTCTCGCCTGGGAAGCCCCCAGTATATTTGCAGCAATCACATATCCAGCCCCAATGATTGCCAGTTGGAGGGTTATGCGCGCCGTGCGCGCGCCGTTGAACAGCTCGCGGAAGCCCTCTAAGTTTTGTTTAAGCGCAATCTTTAAGTTGACTTTGACCGAGTCGATTCTGGGTTCAAACAGTTTTAAGCCGACTACCGCCGCCACGACAAACATGGCTCCCTGGATGAGCCATGGCGATTGGTACTGCCAGTAGTAGAGATAGCCACCTCCAATTGCCGATATCGCCCATGCTGCCCAGTTTAAGGTTTCAAAATTGGCCGCAACTTGCGGATACTGATTTTCTCGTCCCTCGTCTTTCAAGCTATCATAAACCAGCGCTTCCATGCTACCCGAGTAGAGTGCATTTGCCAGTCCTTTGAGCGACTCCAACACCACGAACATCCAAAATACGGTCACATAGGGGAATAATAGTAAAGAAATTGCGCCAACCACAAAAGATAAAATAATCGATATTTTCCTCCCCACCCGGTCTGCAAATGCCCCCGTTGGTATCTCCAGTAAATTACTTACCGCCATCTGGATCGCCCACAGCGTCGCAATCTGCGCAAAACTAAAGTAGCGCAGGTAAAAGAAAAGGGCAGCCACACTCGGCCAGTAGCACTCAGAGAGGAAAGTAAGCACATAGGCTAGTCTAATATTTCTCATTAATAAATTATATCTGAAAAACATTACACAAACTCTAGTATCTCTGGTACTTCTTTTACCCCATCATCTTTTCCAAAATGACCTTTTTTGCCAACTTCTATTACTTTGCCATTTAGGCGTGCCGCCACTTCTTTAGCTATAGCAATCGTTACATAAGGGTCATTTTCAGACAAAGGAAATACCCACTCACTCACATTACTTAAGATTTTTTTATGATCCATCATGTTCCTCCAAAAACTTTGGTGCTCGGGAGTTAAATCATTGTAGTCCCAGGCAGCAAATAGTATTCCTTTAGCAAACTTGACTCGCTCTGCCAGGCGCAGTGTCAACACCGATCCCAAGCTATGGCCAATCACCGTAGTACTTTCATCTACAAAATTTTTCTCAATTACAAATTTGAGCATAGTCTCCATATCAGGATTTTCAGTCGGCATGGTAGGTAGCTCTGGTACCCATATTTCATATCCTTTCTTTTCTAACTCACCCTTTAGCCATGGATACCAGTTGCTTGTCGGATTACTAAACCACGCATGCAAAATTAGTGCCTTTTTCATACAGCTATTATAACTCTAATCAATCTGTTCCTTCTCAATCTTATTGGGTAGTTTATCGAACGAGTATTCCTTAAACCCTACTTCACTTGGGCAGCCTTGTGCATATCTAACGCATTTATTCTTAGTATCAAAGATCATTGCTGAATAAGTGAAAACCTTAGCTTCACTCGCTGTTGTACATATCGCTCTTTTCTTATCACAATTACCTCTGTCAGATAGTAATTTTTCACAATCGTTCATATCCTTAATATTGTCAACTATTTCTCTAGCTCGTGTCTCATGGGTTTTTGACCAAACTTCAAATTCAGGATCTTTATCAAAGTTTAGATTCCTACCGGGTAAGTGATTAAAATGATTTGCTTTCACTCCGGATTTAAGCACTTCTTCAACATAATATTCTTTTGCCGTAGCTTCAATCCCAAAGCATTTATTAGGATCAGCCACAAACATATTCCCACCTATTTTTGGATTAAACGATTTAATTATCTCAACCGCCTCTTTTGCATCTGTTGCATTGAGAATTAGGCGGATGTATGGCTTGCGGATATATGAGATCTGATCATCGCTGGTTCTCACAAACGTAGATATATAAGCGACACCATTTTCATTTATCCCTCCATAATACCCGTCCTCGTAAGGTATTGGGTTCTGGATTATTAGCTTGCGATATTTATCAGCAGGGGAGTCAAATAGCGCAATTTCATCTTCATATCTCATCCACGATACTGGGTCCCGCGTCTTCATCAGATACCAGGTATTATTCGTTCGTTTTACTGCCTGTGTGCACATATGTTTACCTCCTATTGCACAAGACTATACTCCCCTGCTACAATAAGTGTCAAAAGTGACGAACACTGTCGTCAGAAAGGGACAATATGGATATAATGAAAAGGTCTCAACAAGTTCTCGAGCAATTCGGTTTATCAGGTAATGAAGCCAAAGTATATCAATCAGCATTACAGCTTGGCGAAACATCACCATTTGGGATCGCCAAGTCGACCGGCATTGCCCGCACCACCGTCTATGCCGTACTCACCGATCTCGCACTTAAAGGCTTAGTGGAGCTCGAGTCCGCCACGGGACTAATGAAGCAACAGACAAAAGTGCGAGCCAAAAACCCCAGTGCTCTGCGCGAAATCCTCTGGAAAAAGCGGGAGAGTCTGGTCAAACAAGAGGTTGATATCGTCGAGATCCTCCCATTCCTAAAGAAGGAATACTTAAAAGATGAAACCAATGCAGACTTCCAGTTTTTCCCCGGCATGGACGGTGCCAACCACGTCATGTTTGACTACGACGGCGTCGACCAGGACACCTTCGTTTTTGATACCCAAATCCCCATGGATGCCACCGGTAGCAAAGAGATGAATGAAGGGGTCGACAAGGGGATCAAACTCTGGGCAAAGGGGAGGGCAATCGAATATAATCTGACTCCTCTCAATCCCTGGACCAAGCACGTCTTGTCTTATCCGGTCGAGCGCAACCCTCACTATCTCGACCGCGTGCTGTATCGCCATCTTCCGTTTGAGCTTGTCAACTTTGCCCTAACAATCCGCCTAAAGGGCAATCG
>JBAQEX010000046.1:0-4209 GCA_049286965.1 Microgenomates group bacterium
TTAAATGTGAGCTCGGTAGAACTAGATAAAATGATAAAAGGAGCCAAGGATGCTAAAGCATATGGAGCCAAACTGTCTGGAGCAGGTGGAGGTGACTGTATGATTGTTTTAACTGACCCAAGATATAATAAAGATGTGATAGGGGGTATAGTGAGCGCCGGAGGAATATGGATGAACGTAAAAACTGGGGCAGAAGGGGTTAAAATAGAGAAATGAAGAAAATTACTGTCAAGGCATCGTCAGATATTGCACTGATTAAGTACTGGGGAAAAAAAGACGAAGTATTACGACTTCCAGAGAATGGGAGTATTTCAATGATCCTTTCTGGACTTGACACTGTGACAACGGTAGAATTTGACGAAAAATATACTCAAGATGAAGTGATTATCCAAGGAGAGAGTGAAGAAGGTGAAGCTGGGCGCGTAGTGAAGCATTTGGATAGAATCAGAAAACTGGCTCGTAAAGAAATATATGCAAAAGTTGTCTCAAATAACACATTCCCGAAAGGAACAGGGTTGTCTAGCTCTGGATCGGGTTTTGCAGCACTTACAATCGCAGCTACAAAGGCAATAGGACTTAATTTAAATGAAAAGGAACTCTCTATCTTGGCTAGACAGGGATCTGGAACTGCATGTCGTTGTGTTTGTGGAGGAATAGTCGAGTGGAAGGACGGTGAAACGTCTAATACTTCATATTCTGAAACTATATATCCTTTCGACTATTTTGACGTTCGTGATGTAGTGGCTGTAGTTGATGAAGGTAAAAAACTGGTTTCATCTACTGCAGGACATGCAATCGCAGGAACTAGTCTATTCTATAAAGTCAGACTCCAAAACATTAAAGATAAGATTGAAAAGGTGAGGCTAGCGATAAAAGAAAAAGATTTTGATCGGCTTGGAGCTTTGGTAGAAAGTGAAACACTTGAATTTCACAGCATTCTTTTGACTAGCAAACCCGCGATGATTGCTTGGCATCCTGGTACCGTCGAGGTGATGTTAGAAGTTCAGGCTATGAGACGAGACGGTATAAGAGCTTACTTTACGATAAATACTGGCTTTAACGTGCATGTTTTAACAACCCCTGAATTCGAAGATGAAGTTAAAACTAGACTTAGTAAATTATCTTTGGTAATTAAGATAATTACTGCAAAAATTGGGGATAAGCCCATGGAACAAAGGACACACTTATTTTAATAATATGATAGACACAACTAAAGTCCCAAAGCACGTGGCGATCATCATGGATGGGAATAGGCGATGGGCGAAGGCCCAAGGATTGTCGGCGGTTGGCGGCCACACTTTTGTAGTAGATAAGGTGATCGAGCCGATTATCCAGCATGCGGGAGACTTAGGGATAAAGTATTTGACGCTCTGGGCGTTTAGTACAGAGAACTGGAAGAGAGACCCCATCGAGCTATCGGGGATTATGGAGCTATTTAAGAGAGGAGTGATGGAGAAACTGGGGGCACTAATAAATAAAGGAGCAAGGCTGAGATTTATCGGGGATTTGAGCAAGTTTAGCAAGGAATTGCAGGTTGGGATGGAAAAAGCGGTCGAAAAATCGAAAGATAATAAGGGAATAAATGTGACGTTTGCACTAAATTATGGGGGGAGAGATGAGATTATACGAGCATTAAATAGGATGGTTGAGGATCGCAAAAGTTCCGATCGCTCGCCTAGAATCACGCAAGGATCGGAACTAGAGAGCTACTTGGATACGGTGGGGATGCCTGACCCTGATTTGATCATTAGGACGGGTGGGGAGCAGAGGATGTCGGGGTTTATGATGTGGCAAGCCCAATATAGTGAATTTTATTTCACCGAGACTTTGATGCCAGATCTGACAACTACAAAATTTGATGAGGCAATTGAGGAATATCAGAGCAGGCAGAGAAGGTTTGGGAAGTAGTTATGACAAAATGTTGATTTTGAAGATGACTTCTAAGATTTGGGCGATCCAGTAAGCGAGGAAAATGATAAAGAAACCAATGAAGGCACTGGTGATTTGTTTTTTACCATGTTCTTGTGCCTCTTTGTCGGCGGCGCCAGCCAGCATAGTAAAACCACCAGAGACGAGCATGGCAAAAAGGATGAGCCCAGCGATGGTCAACATGGCGGGGAGAAAGTTGTTGATAATCTCTCCGATACTCTCGGTGCCGTACTTTAATCCGATTGCGCCGTTTAGGTCTGTAAAGTTTGTCATATAGCTGGTAATGGTTTTGGCCCGTGATTAATAGGCGCGGGCTCAGATATATCTAACTTGATTATATCCTTTGTGATGATTTGAAGTATTACCACCGAGAAGATCAGGAAGAGAAGCCCAACAACGGCGCCCGTGAATATTTCTTTACCTCGCTTCATCTGCTCTTGGTTGCCTCCTCCTGTCATAAGCATGATCGTTGCAACTAGCATCATGACGAGCGTAATCATGCCGGCAACCCCCATGATAATTCTGACTACAGAGACTACGAATTCATCTTGGTTGAAAGGGATACAGCCAATGGCTGTCCAGATACCACTGCTCTTTAGACAAGTGTTGCAAGCTGATTCTTTGTCGCCGGCGTAGGTACAGACGGTGACAGGTGTTAAAACTTCTCCAATTGATTCAGCTGTTTTGGTAATATCCATCCTCGTGTTGCACAATATCATGGTTCTAGAATCTTTTACCTCAAGAAGAACGTTATAGGGGTCTTTTTTTATGTAGTTTTTTGAGGTAGTAACTGTTGCGGTTCCACTTGCGTCAGGAGTGAGAATAATTTTTTCTGGATTTAAACCAAAGGCAGAACTGGATATATTTACTGTGTATGGTGGAGTTCCATCCAGATTGCCCACTGTAATTTTTATTTTTCCACTCGCGAGTAGAGTTCCTCCAATTTTACAATCTTTAATGGCAGAGGCTTTTCCGATATATGGATTTAAAAAAAACAAAATAAAGAATGTGAAGACAAATAAAGCGTGTGTTAGGATAGATGCATGCTTTCTCTCTGGAAAAAAGTTTTTCATATAGGCGTGATTGCGGTCTTATTAATCGCTTTAATTGTATCACAGCAGATAGTGAGGGCTGAGAGTCTAGAAGAAATTGAGAAACAAATGGCCGACTTGCAAAGCCAGATGGAGCTATCGGTTAAAGCCACTACCCCCCTTGAGTCAGAAGTGGCGAAACTAAAGAAACAACTCGCCGGTATTCAAGCCCAGATTTCTAGTCTGGGAGCGCAAATCAAAAACCTGGAAGCGGGGATCAAGGATAGGGATGAAAAGATCAAATCACAATACGTGATTTTGGCGGCCAAAGTGAGGGATTTGTATAAAAAATCGAGCCAAAACTCGCCATTTTTGATATTTGTCTCTTCAAATAACGCCGCAGAGCTGACGCGCGGACTGGCGTATAAATCGGCAGCCAATGACGAAGACAAAAACCTGATTGTCTCGATAACTAAAGATATTTTGGCTCTTGAGGCGGACAAGAAAAAAATTGAGACCGATAAAATACGCTTAGCTGGGTTGCAGGCAAAAATAGATACCCAGAAGGCTTTTTTTGAGAAAGAGATCGCGGGGGCGAAAAAATGGCAAGCTGAACTATCTGGGAAAATTGCCGCGTTGTCGGCCAAGCAGCAGCAGCTACTGGCAGAAAAACTGGGGAGCTTGAATCTGCCCACTAGTTTGGGTGGAGGTAATCTGTTGTGTACCGATGATCGCAATTTGAACCCTGGGTTTTCTAATGCGTTTGCTTTCTTTACATACGGCATCCCGCATAGAGTCGGGATGAGCCAATACGGGGCATATGGACGGGCCAAGGCAGGACAAAGTTATGATCAAATACTGAGGACTTATTTTAATTTTGATGAATATAGAGACCAAAGCGGGGTGACAATCAAGGTAAACAATAGCAATAGTATAGGGCAGGGTAGCATAATCTGGTCTGGGAGTTTGGAGGATTATGTAAAGCGGATATATGAAATACCAGGTAGCTGGCCAGGGGCCGCGCTAGAATCCCAGGCGATTGCCGCTAGGTCGTATGCCCTGGCTGTCACAAATAATGGAGATCAGTCAATTTGTGCCAATCAACATTGCCAAGTATTTAAAACTGACCCTAAAGGAGGGGACTGGGAAGGAGCCGTTTCGCGCACTAGTGGCAAAGTGATGATCTCGGGTGGGAAAGCGATTACGGCGTGGTATGCCTCGACTGCTGGGGGAGATACGTTTACAAATA
>JBAQEX010000047.1:0-2133 GCA_049286965.1 Microgenomates group bacterium
CCTCGGACCGCCCCACATTCAGTACCTGTTCTCCCCTACTCTTATCTCTATACACAGTGATCCCCTTACACTTCAAGTTGGCTGCCATCATATATACATTCATCACATCCTCTACAGTTGCTTCAGCCGGCAAATTGATCGTTTTAGAGACCGCATTGTCAGTAAATTTCTGGAAAGCACTGAGCATCTTTACATGAGTAACTGGCTCTATGTCCATCGCCGTGACAAATGTTTTACGAATTTTAACAGGGATAGCTTCGAGTTTTTTTACACTCCCGGTACGTGCAATTTCATCCATCAGATCAGATGAGTAAAGCCCATTGACGTGTTTAATAGCTTTGACCAAGTCAGAGTTTACCTCAGGCAGATTGTACTGTCCCATACTCTTACGAAAATAGGCCAGCGCAAAGTGCGGCTCGATACCTGATGACGCCCCAGCCATCATGGATATTGTGCCTGTTGGAGCAATGGTAGTAACAGTCGCATTGCGGAAGTTCTTATATCCTTTTTTCTGCCACATACTCCCCTTGAAGTTGGGGAAATTCCCTTTTTCTTTACCCAGTCTAGAGCTTTCGTCATGCCCTATTTTCTGCACAAACGCCATAGTCTCTTCAGCTAAGTTCAAGGCCTCGTCACTATCGTACGGCACACGTAGTTTGACAAGCATATCTGCCCAACCCATGACTCCCAGTCCAATCTTGCGATTCCCATGTACGGTATCAGCTACTTGTGTGAGTGGGTATTCACATACCGACACCACGTCATCAAGCATCCTTGTCGCAAGTCGCACTGTTTCTTCGAGTTTCTTATAATCTATCTTCGAGTCACCATTGGTACCAGATACGTGAGTTGCAAGATTTATAGAACCTAGATTGCACGCCTCGTATGAGAGCAACGGTTGCTCGCCGCACAAGTTGACGGTCTCAAGTGGCCCCACATGTGGTGTGGGATTATATTTTTCTATCTCATCGATAAATATGAGACCCGGGTCGCCATTCTTCCAGGCCATCCGCGCCGCTTCTTCCATGAGACCTCGAGCTGACACCTTGGAAGTAACGAGTCCAGTCCTCGGATTGATGAGCTCCCATTCTTTGTTTTTCTTCACTGCTTCGATAAATTTCTCAGTTATTGCAATAGAAAAATTGATATGGGGGAAGTTGTACCCAGATTCCTTACAGTGTATAAAATCGATAATGTCAGGGTGAGTGATCGGCAAGGTCACCATATTCCCACTCCGCCTCTTACCAGCTTGCAAGTAAATATCACTGGCATCATTGATAAGTTGCATGAGAGCCACGGGGCCAGCGGCAGCGCCCGAGGTGGTAGAAACCCTGTCTCCCTTTGGTCTGATATGGCCAAAAGTAAATCCTACTCCACCACCATATTTTTTGAGTATCGAGCTTTCTTTGAGCGACTCAAATATCCCTTCTATATTGTCTGGCATCGGCATCACAAAACAATTAGCTAGTTGATTGTTGGCAGTCCCAGAGTTGGCAAGCGTCCTACCTCCTGGCATGAATCTCTGCTCTTTCATCACTATCGCAAACTTTTCTTGCCATGCTTTTCGCACCGCAGGTTTTTCAGCACTCGCCAAGAACTTGGCGGTGCGGTCAAACATCCCCCCCACAGTTTCTCTTGCCTCACCCTCGCCGTCACGCAGTAAATACTTCTCTTTTGCCACAACGAGCGCGTTTAGTGATAGCCCAACATCGTCATTTACCCCAAGGGCTCTTTTGCTTGCCTCTACCACCCTCTTTTTCTCTCTATTTAAAATATATGCCTTGGCTGTCTTGTAGTGAGTTGCCTCTAGCAGTACCCTCTCCACCATATCTCCGATTTCTGCGCTCGTTACTTTTTTGATGCGTCCGTAATGTTTCTCTATACGCTCAACCACAAGTTTGGCAAGTGTGTGCGACAATTTGTCATCTGTCCCACCTACATCTTGAGCAGCCAAAAATATCGAATCAGAAATCTTATCTGCGTCGAGTAGTTGTTCTTTATCATTACGTTTAATTACTTTCATGTGTCCTCCATCCTACCCGAAATTAAGGAAAAAGCGCAATATCACAAAGTAGAACAACATCAAAAAAAATAACAAATATACCCAGAAGATGTAGGCGTATCTCTTAGAGG
>JBAQEX010000048.1:0-1581 GCA_049286965.1 Microgenomates group bacterium
GAAGAGTTATTTTTCATAGTTGGAAAAATTGGATTTAATAATGGCATCATCGGGTATGAATCCTTTGACCACGCAGCCTGATCCGATTGTGACACCCGATCCCACCACCGTACCTGGCATGAGTGAAGCATTGACACCGATCATAGTATTTTTGGCGATGATTGAGCCAAATTTTTTACGTCCTGTTGAAACATCCCCTGAAGGCATATGTGCTATGACTTCGCTATGATCAAAGCGATAGTTAGCAAGGACGGTACCGGCTGCTAGATTGACATGGCCTTCAATGATGCTGTCTCCGACATAATATTTGTGTCCTTTGGTACCTGGACCTATGTAGCTCCTAGCTATTTCGCATCCATATCCTATTTGAGACCCCTCTTCGATACATGATTCTCTAACTAAAGCGCCGTTGCCCACCACTACATTGCGCCCGATATAACAGGGCCCTTTGATGACGGCATTCTCCATCACTATGGCCCCTTCATCGATCATGACATTTAAATCGATCGTGGCGGAGCTGGCAACGATCGCAGATTTGGCAATACCTGGCTTGAGCAACTGATTGAGTGCCATTTTGGTCACATCCAAAATGTTGTAGCCATGTTTGATGGAGACGTGTTCTCCCCCTACGACGATCTTGCCCGCGCCGATATCTGTGAGATAATTTGAGAGACCGACTTCGTAGACGTCATCTTTGTCGGTTTTGGCAGTTTTGAGGTAATCTATAAACTCGCCGGCTTTGGGGAAATAATCTAAGATCAACTTGTAATAGGGGCTAGGCATGTGGTCTGCACCAGGTTTCTCGATGATAGCGACTACCTTGTCTCCGTCTAACTTGAGATAGCCCCCGTCTTTGTATTTACTGACTTCACGGACAGCTAGCAAGGACTGAGTTGGATTTTTGGTGATGGCAGCCAACATAGTCGCATATGTATCAGACTCCTGGAGTTTAGCGGCGGAGACTATGAGCAAGGAATCATTTAAAGTGAGGATACCCTCTGCTGCAATGAGCGCACCTGCCATCCCGTCTGGAGTCGGCTGGACGGCGTATTGGACAGAGTAATCCTGGAGAGAGGTTTTGAAGTCGGCGAGCGAACTGGGGCTTGTGACGATTGAAATGGTATTGTGTTTGGAATTTAGGTGTGGGAATAAGTGAGCAACGAGAGGTTTGCCCAAAAATTGATACAGTGATTTGTGGGTAGTAAGAGGTTTCATTCGCTTGCCTTCACCGCCTGCAATAATCAATATTTGCATATTAACTCCTTAAATTTTAATTTTTGCCTGGGCCCGGGCAAAGTCAGAGCGATTGTTGACTCCGTGCCAGATCGAGTCATCTTCGACAAACAAAGCCTCCACTTTTTTGCCATGGCGCAGGGCGATCTCTACCAGATCGGTCAAGTAATATTCACCAGACAACTCGTTTTTTTGGATTTCGCCGATATGATCTATTAGAAACTGTTTATCAAAACAATAAAATCCAGTGTTGATTTCTTTGATCTGTCGTTCTTCGTCTGTGGCATTCTTTTCTTCGACGATGCGTGAAATCTTGCCTGCGTGATCACGGACAATCCGGCCTAGACC
>JBAQEX010000049.1:0-37965 GCA_049286965.1 Microgenomates group bacterium
CTTGGTTTTGTCGCCAAATAAAGGCGTTGATAAAGATGTCAAAGAGTGGGTAGGCAAAGAGAAAGAGATAAAACGAGAGCAGGAGGCGACGGGCGTCTACGGTGAGTGCATAGTAGTGGGAGAGCTCGGTAGAAAGGCGGTTTTTTATCAATTGAAACATGACTGATATTATAGCCTGATTATGTTAGTTGGGCGGAATTATACATTGAAAAGCATGTGAGGACAGTCCTTGCAGGGCACGAGTAATTTTGAGCCATTCAAGATATAATTCTTTACATGGAAATAACTAGTTGGGCAGATAAGGCCTTTCCTCTCCATCACATCTCGAATGTGAGACGTTTTTATTTTTTAACTTCGTTTAATAACATGTGGTTTTTGGCGGGAAATTGGATATTTTATTGGCTTCGATTTATGACGTATGGTCAATTGGGAGTCATGGATGCAACGTGCTTTCTCTTTGGTTTGATTATGGAAGTCCCATCTGGAGCAATCGCAGATGTGATTGGGAAGCGTAAGACAGTTGTAATTGGTATGTTTTTGGCTGCATTGGGGTTTCTCTTTATGGGGACTGCCGTTGGACTACCTACTCTTTGGGTGGGATTTTTGTTGGCCCAGGCTGGCTGGGCCTTTTATTCTGGTGCAGCAGAAGCTTTAACGTATGATTCTCTTGTTGATTTAAAGTGTGAGAATCAGTTTGAAAAAGTAATTACGGCTAGTGGGAGCGTTGCAACAATCACATCTTTGACAGCTACTTTGCTTGGAGGTGTGATGTATGTGCTCTACTGGAGGTCTACACATCTGGGCATGGCCATAGCTTTTTTTGTGGCATTTTTAGTAGCACTTGGGCTTACTGAGCCTAAAACAGACACCAATAAGTTTAGTTTTAAAATCTGGTGGAGCTCACTTATTGATGGTAGTCGACAATTATTGCTTCCGGCTTTAAAGCCATTTATTATTGTGATGCTCATGCTCATGGGAGCTGAGTATTTGTATGAATGGGGTCTTGTGAAGCCCGCCATTGCAACAAGTTTTGGCTTTTTGGATAGAGGCCAGGCTGTGTTATATACGATATTTGGTTTGATTAATGCCGTGCTTGTAAGATATATTCCTACTATTCGAAAATGGGTCGGAGATGAAAAGGGTTTATACTTACTGACTGTGTTTATGGGACTTGGCTTTTTGATGGCTGCCCTTCCCATTGGATATTTTGGACTACTTCCAATGTTAATAATTACTATATCTGGATATTTAGTTTACCCATGGATTTCGATTGTTGTTAACAAAGAAATAGAAGCAAAGCACAGGGCAACTGCCCTATCTACTGTTGCCCTAATAACAAAAATACCGTATGTCCTTGTGGCCGTAATCGCGGGGAGGATGGCACAGGGCGGGGAGCTTTGGAAGTTTAATGTTTGGGTTGGGGGAGTAATAATAGGGGCGATGCTATTGAATATTGTAATCGCAAAGGTTAATGACCTGCGAGGACAGTCCTCGCAGGCGTAATAGATATGTATTACCTGGTAGTGTTAGTTTAGACGATTTTAAATCGAATCAGGGAGATTTGTTTCAATTTGTTTCTTTACTGATCTCTCGTGACAAGAAAATTGCAGAGGGTAAAACTAAAATGATACCAATTGCTGCTGAATATCCAAGGGTTTTGCTGGCACCGCCGTGTTCCATTAAGTAACCAATCAAGGGTCCAGCTAAGGATATAAGGATATTGCCCAAGAGGGAAATAGCAGAGAGACTGGTGGCACGGTAGCGGGACTCGAGCTCGACGTTTTGGAGGCGAGCGAGAATGGGGTTGCGCATGCCATCGGACATTTTGCGCAAGTAAACACTAGAGACGGCCCCAAATTTGGATTCGATAAAGGATAATGCGGAGCCAAGGGCTTGAAATAGGGTCAGGATGATTGGGATATTTTTGTCCCCGAATTTGAGTACGAGTGGGATGAGTTTGGTACCAAAGGCGCGAATTAAATAAGTGCCAGAGACTAGGAGAGCGAGCCAGGTGGCTGGGAAACCCCCTTCTGCTAGACGTGGCTCATAAAGATACCAAAGCCCGACGTAAGCGACAAAGTTGATGAGGATACTAAAGAGTGAGATGGCGCGGATTTTGTTGTTGCGGAAAATGTGTAAGAATCCTTCCCAGTTTTGGCGAAGGTAAACTTTTAAATTGACTTTGACACTGTCTAGCTCTGGTTCTTCTAGTCCAAATGATGAGATTAGGGCGCCAACAGATACTAGGGTGGTAGCGATATATGGGAGTTGATGATGAAGTGTATAAAGATATCCGCCGAGGGTACTAGAGATGGCCATGCCTATGGTGCACCAGAAAAAAGTGTCGGCTTGTACTTTTTGATAATCTTCCTCCCCTACTCCATTTTCTTTCATAGAATCGAAGAGTAGAGCGTCGAGGGCGCCAGACTCAAAGGCCCAGTTCGCGAGATAGAGAATATTCCCGATCAGAAACATCCAAAAATTGGTAGCAAAAATAAAAATTGTAAAGCCAATGACCCCAAGGACTCGGCCAAAAATAACCGTGTTTTTGCGACCCCAGAGATCGGCGAGAGCTCCTGAAGGAAGTTCGAGGAGCAACTGTACAAATAGGCTAATTGAAGTAACTAGTGCAATTTCTTCCCATGAGAGATAGTTACGCCAGATAAGTACCCAAACTCCAATAAATACGGCAAACCACTGGAAAATTGAGGTCCAAAGGAAGTATTTGATGTTCTTTTTGTAGTTTGTTTTGAACATAGATGTAATTATGCACCATATTGTCTGGCGATGAAGTTGCAGAATTCTGGAGTTAACCCGTAATCTGGTTTGTACCAATTACTTCGATACATTTCACTCTGCATTTCTCCTCTTGGAACCATCTCACAAATTGCATTTACTATCGTGAGATCACTTTTGGGATGACCCTGGCGTTTTTCATAAGCTCTTTTACCACGTACCGCAAAGCCATAACCATCAACTAATAAACTTGTTATGAGAATATTTAAATCTTCCAATGTTGAGAGTTCTTTTTTATCGACAAAAGTGTAGTAACCACGACGCATAAGTTTAAGAAATCCTTGAAAAAATAACAATGTGGAGGGCTCATCTTGTGGCAGTTCTGAAAGAATTGGAAGATTTTCTCCTGGCTCTAGTATCTTTTTCGCTAGAAATGCTGACTCTTTTTGATAAGGACCATTAAAGCCTACTTTTTGTCTAATATAATTAAAGTTGCCTATCCCCCTATTTAACTGTCCCCCACGCTTAGATACCGAAACCCTACCTTCTGGAGTTTGTGAATATCTAAATACTCGCTTGAGGTTTTCTTCACCTATTTCTACCAGATGAGGTCTTTCGCCAGCACTCCAGTAAGAATGGGCAATATCAAAATATTTATTTGATGTTCTTTCAAAATTCATGTCTATACTCCTAAACAAATACTGCTGGAGAGTTTACATTACAGGCTTAAGTATGTTAAGCTGATGTTCATAATGATAAACATGCGACTACATCAAGTGATTAAACAAATAGGGCTGAGCGGCAAACACGCGCTCGTATATGAATTGCTGCTCGATAAACCCAATGCCACTCCCCTGCAGCTGGCACGGGAAACTAAGCTTAATCGATCATCGCTCTACAGATATCTGGAAGAACTAAGAGAGAAGGGGCTTGTGCAACTGCTGCTGGGCGATAAATCGAGTAGATATAGGGCCAATCCTGATGGGTTGAGTCAGTACTTGATGAGTGAAGAGTCGCGGGTGGAAAATCTCAAGAAGACCATCCCCGCGCTCGTGAGTGAGCTGGCAAAAACAAGCCAAGGAGCAGAGTCGGAAGTAAAGTACTTCCAGGGGGTGGAGGGACTTAAGCAAATGCTTTGGAATGTGGTGGACCAGAAAGATGAATTTTTGGGCCTAGGCTACCAGGACTGGAATACCACGGTGGGGAAAAATTATGCAGACAAGTTGAGACAAAAAATGCTAGATAACAAAGTGATTTCTAGGGAGATACTAAATCAAGTTGATGATACCTTTGGATACACGTCGCTTGGCAAGAGCTATACCCAAGTCTATGAACACCGAGCCATTGACCCTAAGGTCCTCGAGATTAAGCATGATACTTATATCTACGGCGATGTGTTTGCTTACTATTATCACTACGAGGGCGAATATTTTGGGGTAGAGATACATAATAAGGAAATAGCAAAAACTGAGCGACATATGTTTGAGATTTTGTGGAGGATGGCAAAATGAATAAAAGTTTGAGATTTTGGGCGAGTTTGGAGCTATATTTGCGCAAAGTTGCGGGGAGGTCTCCCCTGCCATGGCCTGCCTGGGGGATTGGACTAGTTTTGGTCGTGTTTGGCACATCTCTCAAATATTCACGAGATTCGGTGGCGGGGGCGAGAAATACGAGAGAGGTGGTCATCACTGCTGCTAAGCGCGGAGACTACGAGACAGCGAGAGAATTATTAAACCATTACTCCATTAGACCATTAGACCAATTGGAAGACCTGGTTTATCCAGAGAGAAAAGTGGAGACGAGAATTGCTGAGCTAGAGAACAAACTAGAAATTTACCCGGAAAACAGAGAGATTTATCTGGGGATTGCGGAGCTGTATAGGCAGCTGGGTAATGAGGAAAAGACGCAAGAATATAGAGAAAGGGCCAGGATTTTGGATCCGAATGGGGGCGAGTAAATATCCTGTGAGGAGACACCTCCCAGCTTTGCTGTCCCGACTTGGCATTCTGCCACGTCTCCTGTTGAGGAGTCTCCTCAAAATCAGGTCAGACCTTCAAAATAGTTACTCTTTTTTGGCGGCAGGAGCAGGTTTAGAGTCGCCCTCTGCGGATTTGGCGTCACCTTCGGCTGGCTTGGCGGCGTCTCCCTCTGCTGGAGCCTCTGCACCCTCAACTGGCTCTGGAGCAGCAACTACTTCTTCTTTGGCTGGCTCTTGGATGGTAGCGATGACTTCTTCATCGTCCACTTCGGCGGTCACTTTGGAGCGATCAAATTTGAGGTCTTTGGCGTGAATAGTTGCCCCTACTTCGGTAAGAGATGAGATATCGACTTCGATGACATCTGGTAGATCGGTGGGGAGAGCTTCGACATCGAGCTCGTTTTTCATCATGACCAGGACCATCCCAGATTTGACGGCCTCAGATTCACCAACGGCCTTGAGTGGGACGGTGGCAGTGGTTTTTTGTTTCAGGTCTACTTCGTGAAAATCTACGTGGAGCATGCCGCCAAAAACGGGGTCTTGGGCATAGCCAGATACTAGGACTGGATGGATAGAGTCATCGCCTTTTACTTTGAGGTGGATGAGGCCAGTCTCCCCTGCTTTACGCATGGTGTCTAGAAGAGTGGCACTTTCGAGTTCAATGGCGATAGATTTGATCTTTTTACCAAAGATATTGGCTGGAACTAGGCCCTTGTTTCTGAGCTGTTTGGTCTTCCTACCAAATAAGGTGCGCACGGATGCATTTAGTTCGAAAGTGGTCATATATCTCCCTTTGGTCGTAATGACCAATAATCAATTTTAAATTTACAATTAATGTTTCAGTTATTATAACAGATCAAGATTATTTCGAAAATTTGACAGTGATGCGATGATCGGTATCATTGGTTAAATTGAATTTGAGTTGTTGGGGAGAAAGCTGGCCATCTGGTGAGATAACTGAGGGCTTTAAATACAAGGGGAAATTTAGATAGACTGTTAGTGGGTCATCTCTTGAAGTCCCGGGCTGTTTTTGCCAGTACCAGGAGTAGAGTGGTGCATCCCCCTGATTAATTTGGGGGGTGAGGTATTCTATCTCGACAAGCGACTTGCTGGCGATTGGGACAGTAACTAAGTAGGCAAGTGCTGTCTTGCTATGCTCATTTGTGGTTGTGTAGTCGTTCTCCCCCAGCGATTTGCCGTCGATTTTGATGCTGGATATGCTCGTGGCGGGCGGGAGATAAATTCGCTCGTAATTCTTGTATGTCCCGGCTGGCCAAGAGGCGGATGGCGCGGTATTGTTTAGGGTGATTCGCAACACGTGACTCACTGAGAGATTTTTGTCTAGTGTAATGATTTCCTCGAGATTTCTTTTTAGATAAAAATTGGCTTTGTTGACACCAAAGTTGCTGTCCACCACCATAACATAGTCTTTGTAACACCCCTGGGTACTAGGACAGGGCAAGTCAAGTATCTTGCCATTCCAGCCCAAAGTTTCGAAGATGTGCTCGGGAACGGGGTTGAGCACAGAGATGAGGGTATCTTTTTCTTCGATAGAAGTGGCTAGGGCACTCATTAATTTAATGCCTTCCCCTCCCCCAAGACTAGGCAGCTTGGCGAATAGTGTGTTGGCGACCGTGCTTAAAAATTCTTTTTTTTGAGTACTGCCTGGGAAAAAATTGACTTCGGCGTGGGACTGGGCGCGTTCATAGAGGTTGTCGGGAGTGATGGTTTCATCATAATCGGAGATTTTGAGAGGGCCAGTGGCTGATAGTAGTCCAGAGAGAGTATTGATGTTTACTGCGATCGTGCCATCTAAATCTTGGTTGAGGGTTTTTTTGATAAACCATTCGGCGCGCCTGGCGCTTGTGGGATAATCAGGGTCAAAGTTGCTGTCGCGTAGATACCAATTGGCTTCTCCCAAGATGTCCTTGATGGGGCGAGGTGGATCGACGTGCCCTTTTAGTTGCCCGTCGGCGTCATAGACATCGTAAATGGGCATGTCGTAGAGCTTCCCATTTTCGAAAGTAAGGATGGCAAAGGAGCCAATAAAGCCACCAGTTGCACGCAACTCCATATTGTTCTGAAATAGTACGCCATATTTGCGCCTGCCACTAAGACCAATGAGGTCGGGAGTAGAGGCGAGCACGGCACGCATGGTAGTGATGGTGCGCTTGATTGAAGCAAGTTTGGATTTGGTGGTTTTGTAGGAATCTTGATACCTGGCGGGGATGATGTTTGGGGCGGTTTGTGGGAGCTGGCCGTCCAAGAGAGATAGTTTTTGGTAAAGTTCTTCTGCCTGTAGCCGGCTCAGGCTGATGATTTGAGCGCCATCCCCTTCTCCTGAACCAAAGACATATTTTGAGAGGCTAGAAGTGGACTTGTTTAGTTTGGTGGCGGTATCAAAGATCGAGAGAGATTGAACGTAGGCATCCATTAGTAGATTGGCGGAGGAGGCGGAGGCGGTATGTGATAAACCGGTGACAGTGGTGAGGGCAACTAGATTGGCTCTCAAATAAGTAACACAAAAACTATTGAGCTTGTTGGGAGTGGGGAGCTCGCCCTGGCTAATAACTTTAGAAATATTTCTCAGGGAAAGTAGCGAGATGGTAGAGGTAAATGCTAGGGTTCCTAGATATAGCGCAATGGCAATAAATAGCCCTCGGACAATAACGGTGCGGATGCTGGGGGGCCCAGCTTTTTTTATTATTCTGGAGGGGCGATGGTTTTGAAGTGGCACAAAAATGGCTTGAGAGTATTTTAGCGGTGTAAGTTTTTTGAGTGGTGCCTGAAGTTCTTTTAGCTGTGCTACTGGCGGCACTACTGGTGAGACTACTTTTTCATCTTCGGTTGTGATGGTGAGTGAACGGGCGAAATTTTTGATGTATGTTTCGGGATTTTCGAGAAGTTGAAACTTTAATTGCTCTAGGGAAGCTTCGGAGCGCATTGTGTCTAGAACTGTCTCCCCTGCCCCCTCCTCGCTCGTAAAGTTGAGGTTAATTTTGAAGGGGAGACTGGTCCTAATGAGATAGGCCAAGTTTAAGAGTGAGATGCCTACGGGGTTGGCAAGGATATAGCTCTCCCCTGCTCTGGCGGCGGGAGATAATACAGCGAGTGCAACCAGGTGCGCAAGATCGCTGATGCCCAAAAAGCTGACTTCGCTGAGCCCATCTCCACTTATTTCGATAGTTTTGCGAGACTGAATACTGGAAATCCACCGCTCTAAAATGTCGGACTGGTATTCCGAAGGGCCTACATAATCGGAATATTTGATTGTTTTAAATGCGTTTGGTAAAAATGCGCTTGAATTGGACAAAATATGCGAAATAGAAACCAACTTTGACTCTCCCGTGGAGACAAGAGATTTAATGATGGGCTCGAATTTTTTTTGGTCGTAATCTGGAAATACTAAAACAACATCTAGGTCGTGCGTGTCTCTGAGGCTTTCTATTTCAACGTGATTTGCGGGCGAGATAGTCTTGAGACCCAGTTTATTTAATTCGCTGATAATCCCTGATCTTAGGTCCGCTGGGCCACCCAAAACCACGACCCCCTGTCCCCTAGTTTCGATGGTGTACGTCCGTGAAGTCATAGATCAATCCTAACACGATAACAACTTTTAGAATGAGGAGATTGATATTGTTTTTACGTTTTTTTCTGGCTGTTTGTCCAGGTCTGTTATTATCTTTTTTCCTGTGTTTGTGTTCTTACTTTCTTTTGCACGTTTTTCTTTGCCATGCGAAATCACGAGAAATACCTCTGGGAAATTGTTTAAAATTTAGAGAAATTAAAACTGACCGGCCTCCCAGACTACTTCGTGTCTGGAGACATATCTCAGGCGCTATCGCGCTTGATGTGATCTAGGGCTTCGTTTACGAGGGCATCTGCTACGGAGTTGCCTTCGCGGTATGTGTGATCGATCGACCACTTGGGGAGTTTGGCTAGGAGACCCCTCACCTCTTGGTATTTGGGAAGTAAACCAGGATTCTTGACTTTAAATAGACCCTTGATTTGATTGACGATGAGTAGTGAATCCATTTTGATGACCAATTCAGCATTGGGCTCATTTTCTACCACCCACTTGACGCCGTGCACGAGGGCTTCGTATTCGGCGATGTTGTTGGTTGTAACCCCGATATATTTACCGCATTTTTCCAGAATGATTACCGCGTCAGCCTGGTGGCTTCCGCGAGTCAGGCCCGCTTCCAGGTGTGTAATATCTTGGATCACGTAGCCGTAAGCCGCGGGGCCTGGATTGCCGCGGGAACCACCATCGGTGTTTAGTAAAAGTTTCATGATTTATTTGAAAAGTATAACAGAGCAATAAGCAGAAATCCCTCGGTAAGGCCGGTATTGATGGCGGCCGCAGGGGAGCCGTAGGAGGGAATAAAAGATAAATTGAGGACAGTATTTAAGATGGCGGCAGAAAGATATATCCCCAAAACTAATTTGTCTCGCTTTTTACCTATGAGCCCCCACATAAGGGGGGCGGTGATATAGAAAAGGGGAAGAGATATGGCCAGCAGGCGCAGAGTGGTTGCGGTCAGGTCCATGCCGGGCTTGACGAAGTTGACTAGGGGGGCTGCAAACCAGAGAATGATGGCCACTAGAATACCAATTGCTGCCATTATCTTGGTAGTTTGGTTGATCAGTTTGGAGTTTGATTTTTGGAGATTGCCTTGAAGGGAGAGGGGGTAAATAACATTCATCACAAACACGGGAAGGACTAAAATAACGTCAAAAATGCGGTAGGCAAAACCATATTGACCCACTTCGGGTGATAAGCGATAAATCCCTAGGATTATCGTGTCGATTTTGCTGGCGAGGACACTGGCGATCAAAATAAACCCCAAGATCAGAGAGCGCCGGAGGAGGGGGAGGATGGATCGCAAAGTTCCGATCTGTCTTTCGCTACGCTGCAGACCGCCGAAAGATCGGAACTTGGGGGGCAACAACAAGACGGAGCAAATAGCCATGGAGAGATAGCCCAAAGTGTTGGCCAAGATGAGGTGGGATAGAGTGGGGGAATATCTGAGCCAATAGAGAGTAAGGAACGTCCCTAGGAGCGAGCCCACAATGACTGAGATCGTTGAGCGCCAATATGAGAGCTTGTATTGAAACCAAGAATTACAAGAGGTATAAACACCCTGAAAGAGAATTGCTAAACTGCCGAGCCAAAAAATATTTTTGACAATAGGAGAATAGCCACCGGGCAAGTAGATAATAACCAAATTCAAAATTCCGATAATCAAAAAAGAGAGGAGAAGGCGGGTCAAGAAAATGGTCTGGGCGGTGGTTTGCATCTCAGCCTCGGAGCGCGATGAGCGGATGCCCTCGGCGTTTAGACCAAAGTCGATGGCAGTAAAGCCAACGGCCACCATGACCAAAATCTTGGTGAGGTC
The DNA here is from genome assembly GCA_049286965.1 of Microgenomates group bacterium. Lineage (GTDB taxonomy): Bacteria > Patescibacteriota > Microgenomatia > UBA1400 > UBA12108 > CAJAUT01. Next base: position 10,114 of record JBAQEX010000049.1, read on the forward strand.
GCCGTAGAGCGGAAGACCGGCGAGGCGGATAGTAAAGTAGGTGGTAATCAAAGTGAGGCCGGCGCCAAAAAACTTGGCAGTCAGCTGAGCGGCGGTGTTGCTAAAGATTTTTTTGAGCATAGGGATAGTTTAACGTACAAAAGAGATATAGGAGCAGAATAAAGGATCCCTGGGGGGAGGTGAGGAGGTAGTGGTCGAAAAATAACAAGGGGAGCAATGGGATAATAATCCAAGCAGGGTCCGACCTGGTCTCACTGCTTGCTTTTGAGGTTCGACTAAACATCTTGGCTGATAGCCAGGATTTCTTTAGCAGGTCGGACCCTAGAGCAAGGACAATAACCGCAAGGACGCCGAAGAGACCAAACCAGGAAAGAAAAAGAGTAAGGCTATTGTGGTCGGGCTGGAGGAGACGGAAATTGGGGACAACTGAGGGGTAGGTAGAAATACTTGCTTGGGTACCAGTACCAAAAATGGGGAACTCGCGGATAGTTGACAGGGAGACTCCCTGTAAAGTAGCGCGCTGCGAGAGCGAGAGGTCGGAGCGAGGAGGAGAGAGGAGGGAGGTGGCAAGTGAGTAATAGAGTAAGAGGGTAATAAAGTAATAAAGAAAACGTAATTTAAGATTTTTTAATAGATAAAGGGGGATGATGAGACCAAAGAGAGCGAGGGCGGCGGCGCGAGACTGGGTGAGAAAAATAATTAATAACACAGAAATTAGGGGTACCCATAGGGTCTGACCCGGTCTCCTGATTGTATTTTGAAGTCGACTAAACATCTTGGCCGTTGGCCAGGATTTCCTTAGCGGGTCAGACCCTCTGACGACCTGTTGTTTGCTTGCGTTGGGATTTGCAGTCTGACTGAGTTGGATAAGAATCAGCAAGCTAACAACTGACCAGCCAGCGAGAATGTTGGGGTGAGAAAAAGTGCCGTAGGCGCGTAGTACGACATGATCCATAAAAGTGCCTAGAGCGATGCCAGGCGCGCCCACAGCTACGGTCCGCTCGCCTAGGTAGTACACAAGCCCCCCGACCGAGTGGCCGAGAAATACTTGGACAGAGGCGAGGATTGTTTGGAAGAGGAGGGAGAGGGAGAGGGCGACCATAAGAATAGGCCGCAAAGTTCCGATCGCTCGCCTAGAATCGCGCAAGGATCGGAACTGGGGTAGCAGGGCTGTAAAAAACAAACAATATAAAAGAAAGTGGAGAGACCAGGAGAGGGTGGCGAGGGGATTTTGAGAATATAGGAGATTTACCAATAAAATAGGCACAATTGTACCTATAGGGTCTGACCTTCCCGCCTTGGCATCTGCGGGTTGGGCTCGTCCTTTAAGGTCAGACCCTTTAACCGCAAGAAACAGGACAATTAACGTATCTAGGAAGTAGATCGTGGGGGAGAGGTAGTCGATGCGGATGCCGTAGACCAAACTGGAGGCGGACCAGAAGTGAAACCCAAGCTGAGTAGAGGCAAAAAAGACAATGAGGCCGACAAATAGATTAGACAGTTTTGAGAGCAATAAAGAGCCTTCTGTCTTGACCGTGGCCGTCTGAGTAACTCGTGAATTCTGCATCGTCTTGGATCATCAAGTGCACTTGACGTCTTTCGGTTGAGGAGAGGGGTGGTAAAACACAGGGGGCACCAGAACTCTTGACTTGGTTTTTGGCATTTTCCACCATGGTTTCCAGGGTAGTTAAGCGACGAGCGCGGTAGCCAGCAACATCCAAAAGAATGTGTTTGTGTACTTCACCACGATTGAGCATGAGTGAGATAATAAGCTGGAGCGAATCTAGAGTAGAGGCAAAGCGACCAATGAGGCGACCAGCTTCGAGCTCATCCATTTCAACTGTAATTTTGACTAGTTCGTCAGTTTCTTCTATCTTGATTTGGTCGCTTGTTATATCAAAAAGAGCTAGTAACTCTTCAATTTTTTTTATATCTTCTGGATTCATATTATTTCCCCTTTATGAGTTTATATTTTTTAGCATAAATTAGGAGGGCGCCTGGGCCAGAAACCAAGAGTTGTTGAACTAGAGAGAAGGCAGTGGTAATGACCCAGTAGAGAGCAAGGCCAGAGGGAAACTGGATAGAGAAAATAATGGTCATAATCGGCATCATAAAGACCATTTGTTGCTGCATGGTCGTGGCCATCTCGGCCACATCTTCTTTTTGTGCTTTGGTGCCTTCGCGTTTTTCGGGTTCGTTTTCAACGGCGGGGAGGATGGTCAAAGACATAATAAATTGGAGCACGCCAGCCAAGACTGGGAGGATGTAGGTTGTGTCTTTGGACTTGAGATCCCAGAGGAAGAAGGTGGCGTTGATATCTCCCATACCATTACCGTTTAGGGTCGCCATAAAGACTTGGTAGAGAGCAATCAACACGACGAACTGAGCAATAAAGGGGAGACACCCCGCAGCAGGATTGACATTGTGAGTTTTGTAAAACTCGAGTTGTTTTTGCTGGAAAAGCTTGGCGTCGTGGCCATGCTTTTTCTTGAGAGCGTCGAGCTCGGGTTTGAGCTGAGCCATTTTTTTGGCGGACTTGAGCTGGGGTAGGGTAAAGGGGATTAAAATGCCACGGACAACGAGGGTGAGCAGAATGATGGCGAATCCTAGGCTGTGGCCTGTAAGGCCGTACAGCCACAAGAGAGTGTTTAAGATGGGTTGGTAAATATAAGTGTGGTACATAGTTGGTTATGGTACAGGGTCAAAACCGCCCGCAGACCATGGATGACATTTTAACAGCCTTTTGGCAGATAACCAAGCACCATAAAGGATCCCGTGTTTGGCGATGGCTTGTTTGGTATATAGCGAACAGGTGGGGGAGTAGCGACAACGACCATGAGAGAGGCCCAGGTTGGCGGCTGCGACTTTAGAATAAGCCAGTATTTTGTGATAGTTCATTTTTGATCTGATCCTCTGAGGCTTTGCCTTTTAATAAAACTATTGGTTTAAAGACAACAACACAATCTAGGTTTTTATCTTTGAGCATTTTCCAAACCTGGTCATAGGCTAGGCGTTTAAAAGAGTTGCGGGCGACGGCACGTTTATTTACTTTGATTGGGACGATGACGGCGAGACGACTTGGGGTGTGGGGTAGGGACATAATCCGGAGATGTGGGGTGGTGGTTTGCTTGGCGCGGGCACGAAATGCCAAAAATTGAGTACGAGTCGGGAACTTGTTGGATTTGGAGATCATATTCATATTATACCTTTAAGGTCCGACCTGGTCTCCTGTTTGTATTTGAAGTCGACTAAACATCTTGGCCGTTGGCCAGGATTTCCTTAGCAGGCCGGACCTTCTGACGGCTAGGTGTATGTTAACTTTGGGAATTGCAGTCTGACCAACCTTTAAACTGTTAGCTTCGCGCGACCCTGAGCGCGGCGACGGGAAATGACGAGGCGACCCTTGTGGGAAGCCATGCGGATACGAAAGCCGTGGGTGTTGCGGCGTTTGATTTTTTTGGGTTGATAAGTGCGTTTCATAAGTCTGTGCATTTTAACACGAGAAGAGTGGATTTGTCACTGTGGGAGCTAGTTTTGATATATTGTTTAGTGTGGAAAAGTTGTGGATAATAAGCGTATGGACGTCATATCAACTTGGAAGGCTGTGCTTGGGGAACTCGAAGTTTCGATCTCGAGCGTATATTTCCCCACTTGGATTAAGCCGCTCTCCATTGCGTCAATTGAAAAGGCTGGAGACGAATCTCAGCTCGTTACGCTGTTGTGTCCCTCGGCCTACCACCAGACCATGGCAACCCAGAGATATCAAGGCCAAATCCAGCGCAGCTTGGAGCGGATTACGGGGACTAAGACAGAATTGGCTTATGTGGTAGGGAAAGACCCGGGTGCAGAAACTGCCAAATCTCCCTCCCCACTATTTGACACTGCCATGCCGGCGGCGATGCCTGGAGCTGGTCATCACAATTTGAACCCGCGCCTGACATTTGAGACTTATGTGGTTGGGGGGTCAAATAATTTTGCCTACGCCGCGGCGCAGGGAGCGGCCAAATCCCCGGGGACTCGCCATAACCCGTTATTTATTTATGGTGGAGTAGGGCTGGGCAAAACCCACCTGATGCAGGCTATCGGACACGCTATTTATCGCGACCACCCAGACTGGAATATTATGTATATCTCGGCAGAAACTTTTGGGAGCGACCTCATTGCTAGCTTGCAAAACAAAAGAACGGCGGCGTTTAAGAAAAAATATCGAGCTCCAAACGTGCTCTTGATTGATGATATTCAATTTATTGCTGGGAAAGAATATACCCAGGAAGAATTCTTTCATACGTTTAACGAGCTTTATATGTCGGAGAGGCAGATAGTACTCACCTCTGATAGGCCCCCTCAGGAAATCCCCAAGATCGAAGAGAGATTGAGTTCTAGATTTATGGGGGGGCTGATGGTAGATATCCAGTCGCCAGACTTTGAAACCAGGGTCGCGATCCTGACTCAAAAATGCAAGTCTCTAAACATAGAGGTCCCCAGCGAGGTGGTGGGGCTGATTGCCGAGAAAACTACGACAAATATCCGCGAACTGGAGGGGGCGTTGCAGGGAATTCTGACCAAATCAGTGCCGCTGGGGGGAGAGATCACGAGCGACATGGTGCGGGAATATTTTGGGGCCGAACATGAGCGTAGGAGCCAGCGGATCAGACCAAGTAGTGTGATAAATAAAACGGCACAATATTTTTCTTTTAAGAGCGCAGAACTGGTGGGGGCGAGCCGCAAAGCCCCCCTGACTAACGCCAGGCACACGGCGATGTATCTCCTTTACAAGGATTTACAGCTGCCATATGAACAAGTGGGGAGGCTTTTTGGGGGACGCGACCACACCACTATTATCCACGCGGTGGAGAAAATTGAGGAGAAAATAAAAACTGATCCAGAGATGGCAAAAATTATAGCGGATATAAAGCACGATTTATGAAAAACGTAGTTATCAACAATCATTGTGGAAAGATCAGTGGAGAAGCTAGGGAGAACTCGCTGGCGGTTCTGCCACAAAGGGGGACAACTAGAGTTGTCCACATAATGCACGAGTTATTCACAAAGTTATCCACAGGGTTTTGCACGGCGATTAAAGATATCTATCCACGAATCCACCGGCTCTACTACTACAACTACTTTATTTAATATATATTAGTGATAGCAATAAAGAGGAAGCGCAATTATGAAAATAGAAGTTTTGCAAGAACAGCTCATTTATGGATTTAATATAGTGGGGAGAGCGGTAGCCAGTCGGGCCCAGCTCCCTGTTTTGTCGCACATCTTGATTGAAGCCAAAAATGAGGGACTCGTGTTGTCGGCGACTGATCTAGAGATTGGGATAAAAATCAAAGTGGCGGCTAAAGTAATTGAGAGTGGGGTCGTGGCAGTGCCCGCCAAGATGTTAGGAGAATTTTTATCCTCGTTAAATCCGGGCAAACTGGAGCTCACCACGACGGGCGAGACCCTGACGGTCAAAGCTCCTGGATATAGTGGCAAATTCCAGACAATCAGCGCCGATGAGTTCCCTATGATCCCAGAGTTGCCAGAAAATGGGAGCATTTGTACTTTGACACACAAAGGTTTGGCCGAGGCGGTGGCGGGTACGGTGTTTGCGAGCGCGAAAGATAGCTTGAGACCAGTGTTAACTGGAGTCTTGTGGGAGTTTGGGAAGAAAAAAGTGAGGCTGGTAGCAACGGACGGGTTTCGCTTGGCTGTTGAGGAGATGGCGGTGGACACAAACACTCAACTGACCAGTTTATTGATTCCGGCGCGAGTGGTAATGGAAGTAGTCAGACTTGACAGTGAAGAACCTATTGTTGTGGGGCATTTGTCCAGCACTAATCAAATTTATTTTGTGGCAGGTGAAGTCCAGATAGTGTCCCAGCTTTTATCAGGTAATTTCCCTGATTACAACAAAATTTTGCCAAAGGAGTTTACGTCGGAGATTAAAGTAAGCAGAGACGAACTGCTCCAGGCGATAAAGGCTGCGCATATATTCGCACGCGACAACTCAAACATGGTGAGATGGCAAGTAGAATCTAGCAAATTGGTGCTATTGTCTAGCTCTCCCGAGAGAGGAGAATGTCGGGTAGAAGTCCCGATTGATCTGGCGGGGGATGATATCGAGATAATTTTTAATGCTAAATATGTCCTTGATTTCTTGGGGATTGTGACGGGGCCAAATCTATGGATAGGGCTGGGGGGAAAGCTGTCTCCCGGGATGATCCGGGACGCTGAGCGAGATAACGGGCAATATGTAGTGATGCCGATTAACGCATAAAGTTAAATGTGTCCCAAACATTGTCGGACGAAAATTTGTGACCTCCGGTACAAGAACCTCCGCGCCTGTAATGTCGGCAAAATTTTACCCGCCAACATTTGGGGCTGCGTTAGATTCCTGCGGTGGATTGGCCACGGTTTTCTGGCGGTCGACGGCTTCCTGGGGGTTGGTGGTGATTAGAGCGTGTTCTTCGGGCGAAGCCACGACCTTCATGGCTACGTGGTTTTGACCGGCGAAGAAGAGGGCTTCCCCGACTTCGGCAGTCAGGAGTAAGTGACGTTCTCCTTGGGAGAGGAAGAAAGTGCTGGCCAGTTTTTCGATGGCACTACTACTTTGTTTCATGAGCACCTGGAGGGAAGAGTTTGAGACGATGGCCTTGCCATGGTCGCTCTTGAGGAAGTCTTCGACGTCCTGGGTGATGGTGGTAAGCCCCAGGAAGTATTTGCGGGCGCGCTTGGCGATGCCGTAGAGGAAGGTGGCAGAATCTTCGGACTTCATGAGATACCAAGCCTCATCGACGACGAGGAGGCGTTTTTTTAAATCTCTTTTTACTTTGGTCCAGATGTAGTCAAGAATAATGAAGATGGCGGTGGGCCTGAGCTCGTCGGTCAAGTTTTTGATGCCAAAAACAGTGAGCTGATTGCCAAAGTTCACGTTTGATTTTTGAGAGAAAATACCCTGGAAAGAGCCCTTGACATATTTTTCAAGTCGATCGGCGAGGCCGCGGGCGACTGACTCTTCCATCCCATTTAAAACTTTGTACAAATCTTCCATCAGTGGAGGCTCGTTTTTGTGGGACGCTGGGTCACGACTAATCCCCTTCATCTGGTAGGTCATGATGAGAGCGCGGTCGAGGAGGGCTTCTTCTTGTGGATTCATGTCGCCCAACATAATTTTTAGTAAAGAGTGGAGCGAAATAATTTTCATGGCGAGCTCATTTTCGTCTGGCTCATCGGTCTGGGGTAGCTCGAACGGGTTGATACGATTGGGGGAACCAAAGGAAAAGTCGATATAGGTGCCACCAATGGCGTCGTTGAGTTTGCGGTACTCGTCCTCGGGGTCGATGACGATGACTTCGGTGTCAAAGAGGAGGGAACGGAGAATCTCGAGCTTGACCATGTAGGACTTGCCTGACCCCGACTTGGCGAAGACCACCATGTTGGCATTTTCGAGGGTGAATCGGTCGAAGACAACGAGTGAGTCATTGTGTTCATTGATGCCGTACATAATCCCCTCGTTAGCGGTGAGCTCACTACTAGTGAAGGGGAAAGTGGTGGCGAGGCTGGTTGTATCCATGTTGCGATTCATTTTGAGTTTGTCCAGGCCGGTGGGGAGAGTAGTCTTAAATCCATCCTCTATCTGGAGTGAGGCGGTTTTGGCAACGATGAGGAGGGCACCAAGGGCGGACTTGATGTGATTAGTGACACGGTCGAGGACGTCCTTTTTGTCGTCGCGGATCGTGATATAGAGCCCAAACTGGAAGAAGCGCTCGGCGCCTTTGGCTAGCTGTTCCTGGAGAGAGCGGGCATCTTCGAGCTTGACTTGGGTGTCGATATTGATGATGCGACCCCTTTGGATATCTCCCTGGAGCTCAGCTTCCATCTCGGCAATCTTCCTGCGCAAATCTTCTATGACCCCCTTGCCGTCGACGGGATAGATAAACATGGAAATGGAAAGGGAATGGGGGAAGTTGATAAGGGGGCTGAGCCAGTTGGCGTTGACGAAGCGAGGGTAGCCAGCCACAAAGAGGGTGCGGTAGTAGGTATCGTTGATTTTGATGTCGCTCCAGTCCACCTCGATGGCTTCTGGGGCAATAATGTCTTTGACGTTGGTGGTGCCCCGCGAGAGCATGGTGACGGCGGTGGAGACGGCAGGTCCAGAGCTAAGAGAATCTTCTTTTTTGCCACCAAGGGAGAAGGGCAGTTTCATATATTAAAAGTATACAGCACTGCCCTTAGTACCAATAGGGTCTGACCTTCCGCGCTTAATATATCTCGCGGTTGGGCACTTCCTTTAAGGTCAGACCCTCTTGCGGCTTACTGTTTGCTGAGATTGGGAGTTGCAGTCTAAATAGTTTGTTTATTTAGTTATGTTGGGGGCGACGACGGCCTGCTCGTAATCGGAGGCGGTCGTGAACTTTTGACCCTTGACGGTTGAGTTGTAAAAACTATGGAAAAGCTGCATTAGGTTTTGAGAGTTTAGTTGTCTGGCGCTTAGGCCGATCCGGCCCAATTGTTTAACAATATGATCTCTTTTTGGTTCTAGGTCTGCTTTGGCTTTTTGGATGAGGTCTTCGGTGATTTCGACCCTACCTGACAAAGTAATAAACTGATACGAGACGATGAGATAGAATTTTTTGTCGAGGACGTTTTGTTCGGTGATCGTGGTATCGATAAACTGGCGATAACTATGCATCCGCTCTTTGAGAACTTCGTTTTTCAATTTTTTCTCTTGGCTGGCCAATAACTCGAGGTAGGCGCTGATATCTTTTTTCTCGGATTTGATAACGATTTGGATAGGGAATGAGAGGGAATTGAGGAGGCCTGCGTAGGCATAGATGGTGGCGTCTTGTTCCTCTTCGGAGAGGAGACCAAAATTGATGGCAGAAGCCTGGATGACAATACTACAAATGCCGTCTTTTAAGATAACAAGATCGTCCTGGATGGTTTCGACATCTAGGTGATCTTGGGTGGTGGCGACAATGATTGAGTCAGACATAGGACTATCGTAGCATATAGTACCCATAAGGTCAGACCTTCTGACGGCACGTTGATTACTGTCATTGGGAATTGCAGTCCGACCAACCTTGGGTCAATTCGACGCTTGGAGCTCGATGGGGGAGAGGATGGTGTTGTTGACCACAAGACTCTGCGGGGCAAAAGTAAGGCCCATCCGATCTACTTCGATGATATAGCTAGACGGGGTGAGGGGAGTGGAAGTATAAAACTGACCGAGTGAGTTGGTTTTCATGGCGCGCTGGGGGATGCCATCGGAGCTGACGATTTGGACGATGGCATTTTCTACCAACTTGCCACCCTGGTCTACGACAACCCCGGTGATCAAATTGGGGGTTTTGGGGGGAGCAGGGAGCGTGATGTTTTTGGGGATAGGTGCGGTTGCGCGGACAGTGGCCTTTGGGGCCGAGGGGGCGGCAAAGACCACATTGGTAGATGGGGCGGGGGTTGGCACTACCATTATGGTTGGTGTGGCCGAGTCTGTTGGATTTGCGACAACTGGGTGTGGTGTGACACCGGAAACTTCGGTGGCGGGCTTTAGCTTGCGTACGACGATGCTCGGCCTGGAGACGTCTTCTGACATAACTGCGCCTTGAGTCTGGGTGATTTGGGGCAAACTCGTAAAAATGCTGTCGAGAGATTTGACGATGCTGGCCTCTTGATCGCTCAAGTCAGAGAGAGGGGCTGGTGAATGATTGATGTTTGGAGCCTTGATGGTTTTAGTGATTGTATTTACTGCACCCTGAGCGCGCGCGGTGAATAAAAACAACCCAGGGATTTTGTTGGTTTTTTGCCAGGTGAAGCGGGTCGGGCGATAGATGGCTTTAACAAAGGCTGTAATCCACTGGTCGAGGGGGCGGTCTTCGACGGGGAAAAATGCTAAGCCGGCGCCAAAGAGGATGGATAAGATGACGAGGGGCCATTTGACGATAAAGATCAGGTTGCTGGCGAAAAATAGATAGGCTAGTACGAGACCACCGGCAAGTTCGAGGAATTGTTTGAGAGTCATGTCTCCTACCAGGCGAAACTGGTACTGAGTGACGTTTTGGGGGATGGGGTGTTGCTGCATATATTTATTTTAATAAGTAACTTGAGATTTGTCCGTCTAACAGTCTTAGTGTTAGGTGAGTATCAGTGGCACCAATTAATTTTTGATAATTTATAATTGGCAAGGTGATGTTTTTTTTGATAACACCATTTTCGTATATGTTTACAATAACACCATCTTTAGTTCTTCTCACTATAATTGGGAGATTGCTCGACCAAGCCACATCACCGACAGCCTCTGTATCATATGGCTCTTCGGTTATGGCGTTATATATTATTGCTGTTTGACCGGCAACAAGAATAGAATCTTTATTGTCGTTGACTACACAGTAGTTTGCTTTCCAGGACATTGTTTGTTGTGAGTCACTAAGATTAATTATCCTACAGACAGAGGCCAATTCTCCATCTGCCTCAGCAACCAATAATAGTTGATTATTTTGTAGAACGTCTAGGGTTGTGGCGTCTGTCTGCAATATAACAGCATTTATTTTAGTTACCAAATCTATCTTGATCAAATCAGATTTTCTCGTGAGAGGGCTGCTATTAGTTAAGAGATAGACAAAATGACCATCACCACCGATTGTGGCTGCTTCAATGTTTTTACCAGAAGGCGAGATGATATTTTTTTTGGTGTTATCAACAACATTGAGAACAGTAGCCATTGTTTTTGTTTTTTCATCTAAGACAACAATCCACGGATAATTGTTTGACCACCTTCGAACCTTGCCTTGATAAATAATTCTTGGACTAGCCCCATCAGAATATTCCATGAGGTTCCCCGTGATTTTATCTATTCCCACCAAGCCAATCTTTGTCTCTTTCATATTTACAGACAAGAAGCCTTGAGTATCAAAATTTAATTCGGGTTTTTCATCGAGTGTTATGTTAATCTTTTTTTGCTTGGGGATGTTGATGGAGATTTTTTTGTCAACGTACCCATTTTTTTTAAAGGATAATTCATAATCTCCCCTTTTAAGCATGGGAGTCTTTGTAAAAAACTCATCGCTGTCAATATATACGTGGGAATCTGGGGGATCTATCGATATTTTTAGACCATATTGCCAGTTGAGGTATATTGACGCTGATGCAAAAAAAAGCAATATTGCAGCTAATCCTATGCCTGATGCTAAATAATATTTTTTATTCATAATTGGTTGGTTATTTAATGGGCCTCGTACACATAGTATTTATATTACATCTATCTTTTAGGCTGCTAAACTTTTCGTAAAAATCTTTCTGTGGACAAATTGACCCTCCCTCAAAGAAGTTCTCTGCGGTTGAAATGGCAAAATGCGAGTGCTCAGGGGTTATCGCTGCATTTTTCCCTGATTGGTCAGTAGTTGCCATAACTTCTCCTACACTAACCCTTTGTCCTGCGCTTACGTATATGCCACAGTTGTGGGCGTAATAATAGTATCTACCATCATCACCTTTTAGAATGATATATTTCCCGCCCAATTCATCGTTCATAACGACCATGGAGACAGTTCCGCTAGTATATGCGACAACGGGGAGATTTTTTTCTGGGTCCTGATAAGCGGACTGGCCAGTGAATATATCAACTGCCATTACTCCATCCCAATGGTAGCAAGCATAATCTGTGAAACCTGAGACTGGAAATGCGTATTTTTTGTCGTTCGAAAAAATGATATTTCCTGGAGATGGCTTCGGCTGGCTTTGTGCATTACAAAGATATGAATCTTCTGATTGCTTTGCACTAGTTTCTATTTTTGAGGTGATAATGGCGTCGTTGCCAAGAGACATGGAAATGGTGATGCCGCCTACCGCAACTACTATTGAGGTGGTGGCGATAGAACTAATTGTCGCTCCTACACTATTTACAAATCCAGCCCACCACGTACTAGCAAGTGCCCCAAGTGAATTCAATGCTCCTCCGGCCCATGCCGAGATGGCGCCCGCCTGCGAGTATAAGAAACCAATAAGTGCGCCAATCCCCGTGCCGATTGCCAAAACTGCCCACAAAGGGGCCGCGAATCCAATAATGAAAAATGAAATTAAGGCGATTCCAAAACCAATAATTGCACCTATAATTGTTGGTCCGGCGATCCCGATAAGCATGGCGATCCCTGCGAGATTTTTCAGTACCCAGCCTGCGACAACGTCGGCATTTTTGATGGCTTCTGGGGCTCTTTTGGCTTGTTGCATGACCCAGAGCCCCGCTTGTATTGCAAAAGTTGCTCCACCAGAAAGAGATCCGGCAACAAGCCCCGCGCCCACCCAAGCCATGAATTTTCCCGCTAGTTTTTCTCCACCAATTTTTGCTCCTTGTTTTATTAACCAGTTTCCAAACTTGATCCGATAGAAGGTTTTGGCAGAGTTGATAAATCCTTCATATGAATACCCGCCATTTTTGTACCAGGTTAAGCCAGTTTTGAGCCAACTTGGGAGATTTTTATTTGCTGCAATTTTGGAAATCCAACCACCCCATGATGCTAGGCGATGATCGGAGGAAAGAAAAAAGGCAAGGGTTCGATGATTGTTTAAAAAATTGTTGTATGTTGTAGAGATGCCTTCGCGAATATTAACAATGGCACCATAAATATTTCTGACTATCGGAATATTTGCTGGGGATAGAGCAGTTTTAATTTTGAGAATAGTTTGATCATAGGCGAGCCTAGATTTGTAGATACTATCGATTAGACCGTGATTTTCGCCTAGGTACTTTTGGATATTGTCGAGTTGTGACTTGATATCTGAAGCACTATATCCCGAATTCAGTAATTGTTTGGCAAGTTGTTCGCCGGAATAGCCATTTCTAGTTAATGCAATAATCGTTGGGTCTACGCCAGCACTTTTGGCAATATGTGAGACGAGACCTGCAGGCCTGAGGCCCAATATGTCGGGTAGGTCACCGGGTCCCGGTTCAAGACCATGAGTAATGCGCTCGAAAAATGTGCCCGTTGATGGGTTGTTGATGGTTGCCTCAATTAGCCTCTCTTGGTCCACCCTCGTAAGCTGATATTTTTTTATCAGCTCTGGGGTAAGCGCTTTTCGAAGAGCCCTAACTTCGGGAGAATCTTTTTGGAAGAATCTATCTCTAAGTGAAGGAGATTCAACTTCTTTGATTGCTGATACCCGCAATGACTCGATTAAATCTTTGCCTAGGGCACTTGGGTTGTTTCCCCCAACTCCATTGTTTTTTTGCCAGGTATTGATGGCGGACTCTAAGCCATCTCTAGATTCTGTGACTGTAGGCAGGAATGTTTGATTAACCTCAACCAAACTGCGAGAATTTAGGTTATTTTCCTCTCTACTGAGTTTTTCATTATTGAGTAGGGATGTAAGACCGCTCGAGACAATTCCCAAATCTTTTCCTTCTGTAACTAGGGTGTTTTCCAATGTCCTCCAGGACTGAGAAGAAAGTAGGGCGTTTTCAATAATTGCTTGAGTTTCAAGCTTGGCTTTTATTGGATCTCTGGTGTCAATATTTTGTAGGGCCGGCGAGAGCTCTTGGATGAGAGTTGATCGCATTTGCCGGATATAAGTCGAAGAGGATGTGCCAGAGTTTTCTAATGGTTCTAGGGCTTGGGAAATTCGCGACTCTAGAAGGTTTTGAGTTTGCCAATATTTTTGTGACCTTTTAACAGATTCATTGAAAGCATTAATTTCTACTTTCGGATGAGCTACTTTTTGATCCACCTCCTCCAGGTGAGTTTGATAAGTCCTAAGAATATTTTCTCTAGTTTCTCGATCTGGGATGGATGACTCTTTTTGCTTGCTAGCAAATAGCAAAATATTGTTGTATAGGGAGCGATAGTTGGTCGGATTGTCTAGGTCCAATATTTTGTCACCTAGGAGGTTGTTGCGCTGGAAATCGTCAACCAAGGCCTTGACTTCGCGATTAGAGAAAATGACTTTGGAGTCTCCACTGCCGAGCTCGTAGTCGTCTTTTGGGTGGCGAATAAGCTGAGAAAGAAGCTCTAATACACCAAATGGAGTACTAAAATTGCGAATTAGCTCTGATTTGGTGAGATTTGCCATACCTCCCATTCTATCATCTGAGAATGGTATAATTTGGGCATGGCAGAAAAGGAAAAACTAAGTGAGGTTAAAGAACTAGAGAAGATGGTGCGCTCTGGCGAAACGGATGCTGGCGGTGAAGATAAAGATGGACTTAAATTCTTGGAACAACTAATGGTATTTATGAAGTTGAAACTGCTTCGCAAAACAACTGAAACTGGCGAGGTAAAGAAGGAAACTTTAGATGGACTAGAAAAAGATTTACTTGGTTCAGATCAAGATAAAAAACAAAAAGCCAACACAAAACTAGAAGAATTATTAAAGAAGGTGGTGGGAATAGAGACTGGTATAGATGAACAGCCGATTGACGTGTTGATTGCAAAGGCAAAAATGCCAAGTGATCAACGAGATCTAGCCACCTCTCTTGAGATGAGAGTTGTACATTTGAAAAATGGTGAGTATGCAGGTGACAAAAAGGCAGAAGCCGAATCTATAGCAAAAGGGTTTTTACAAATTGGTGAGAGTGTTGGAATTTTGAAAACTGGTGAGAAGACCAAAGAGCAAATAGTGACAAAATTGAACGCAGAACTAGCTGAGGTAAGTGAAATTAAGAGGCGGGTAGAAGTAGTAAAGGTGCAGGGTGAAATGAGCACCGAGAAGGGGGCCAAAGAAAGGGCAAGCGCGGCAAAAAGTAAATCTCTTGAATTTGTAAATAAGGAATTGAAAGATGGTGACAACAAACTAACAAAAGTGCGACTTGGTAAGGGGGCTGATAGAGAAGGTCAGAAGTTACAAGGTGAAGTTAATAGATTATTGAAAATCGTGCAAGAGGATATGACTGGCCTTACCATAGAACAACACCTTGGCACAAAAGAGTGTATTACCAGACTTTATGAAATAAACAGAATTTCTAAATTGGTGTCAAAGTTCGATTTCCCCAGAGAACTTGAAGATCATCTATTTGAGATGCAGCTTCCATACATGGATAGACTAAAAAATACGTTGCAAGCTGATAAAGTTACAAATGGTGAACAAGTTTATGACTTTGTGAAAGAAATTTGGTATTCCAAAAAGCTATTAAATCCAGACGAATTGAATGAAAAACTACATAGCATAGCAGGCGACTCTGGTAGGAACGAAAAGAAAAAAGGGAAGAAAGTGGTCCCGGCCGATGAACTATCTGAAAATAATGAAGATCCACTAGACTTTATCAATAAAACCCTGGGGCTTGACCAGCGAGAGAAGAGAATGCGTGGGGCCTTAATGGTTGAAAAGATTAAAGATATTATGGATGCCAACAATTTGGATATTCGTTCAATATCTAACACATTTAAGGGCCGCACGAGAGAAGAATTTGCTCAAGCAATGCAACATAATTATGGTTTTGATCAAGAGCAGGCCAATTTGTTTTATGACTCAATATTTAGTAATAGAGCAGCGGTAAGAAATGAAACTTTTAATGATTTTATAAATAGGAAAGATTATAAAGGATATACAGGCGCCTTGATATCGTATTTGTCCAAAGTAGGACTACGAGAGGGAATGAATGATTTGGAACTAATGAGTCTCATGAATAGCGCCAGAATCACACTTGCTGAGGCTGGACCAGAGGGAGAGAGGCTACTAGAGGTATTTAAGTCATTTGAGAGCATGGCCTTTTTCCATGATAAATATTTTAACCTTGGGGCAAAGGAATATGCAGAAATACTCAATCATTTGGGGGATGGGCCGCTATGGGTTTGGTTGCAAGAGCACGCAGACGTGCTTCGAGAAGAGATAACCTTTAAGGAGGGCTCAAGGAAAGGGGAAAAGGCCAGCATATCGGTTTTAGAGTTCCATGACATGATGCAGTCACAGTACTGGGCAAAGAGGCTAGCTTATACCGCACCAATCAGAGAGTCTGAGCTGTTTGACGAAATGATGTACAGCCATTTACTGAACGGAGATGAGCCAATCAAAATCATGGAAAATGGAGACATTTTTGACATGAATAAAAAATTATTAGGGAATAAAAATCAGGAAGTCTCGGTGGATGGTGGTGATCCTATAAAAATGAGCGTATTGACGCTGGACTCTAGATGGAAAGTGGGGACAGCCCAGGATATATGGAGGTTTACGGGGCGCAATCTAAATATCCTCGATGACATAAATATTGCCACAGCACTAGGGGTAAACAAAGGGCTACTGGGGATCAGCAAAATTTGTAGATATAGCGAGCAATATGAGTTTATTAGTTCTTATCAACACGAGATTATGGGAGCAGACACATTCCTTTATGACTTTGATTGGTACAAAAACACCTTTGGTAAAGGAATGAAAAAACTAATTGGAGAAGCTGGAATTGAACCCAAACAAGCTGAGTTGATACAAAAAATTATTTCTAAACACATCATGAGCAAAAGGCGAGTGGGGGAAGAAGTGTTTGATGGTAGTAATCTTGCGATGGAAGACGTGAAGCTACTAGCCAATGGTACAAAACTAATGACTTTTGATGAAGCAAAAGCTGAATATCTAGGTAGACTAGCCAAAAGAGGGGAAAAGATTTCGAATATCCACATAGATCCAACCGATGCAAATGATAAATATGCGATGCAAGTCAATTTGCTGATGGAAAAATGGAACGACAACGCATTTAGCGCAGAGGAAATGGCCCAAATCAACGCTTTGCCCTGGGATAAAATCAACAAAATTTATGCAAAGCGGTTAGGAAAAGAAAGTATTGGGAATGATTTTTCGAGTTTCATAAATAATTTTTCATATGCGCGCATTTCAGAATACGTTGATTCACTGCGTGGCACTGATATGAAGGATTATGGTGGATACTACGCTATTGCAGCTGAAGCAGTGGCTGGCGCGATCAAGGCAGGCCTCTCAAATGGGTCTTCTGAGGCACTAGCCAAGATGATAGGTGCCATGGAGACTTACCACCCCTATGACGCCAATGGCCTAAATAGACTAGGCATGGCAATGTGGGAACAGATACTTACGTGGCGCACTCACAAGCTGACTAGAAGAGTGCCGGTCAAATCGGGGGGGTATATTTTGCCAAATGGTGACTTGATGGTGAACAAATATGGTAGGTGGGAAAAAGAGATGAAAACGGAAGTTTTCTTCCCCGGAGAAAGTTTGATGAGTAGATATAAATACTTGGAGACATGGGGATTTGAGGATGTAGAGATGTCTATGCGATTCTTGGTAGGTAAAGGAATTTTTACAAGAAAAGATGGGGATGCAATTTTGAAGAGAAAGTATGGAAACGCACTTTGGCGATGGATACGTAGATCAATACAATTAAATGATTGGGAATATTTCTGGATCCAACTAGAGAAGGATGGAAACAAAGAACTACAGAGTATCTTTAAGTATGTATTTTCTGCGAAATAATTAATTCTCGGTTTTCTATTTTGATCTTTCTCCAGGTCCAAACGCTGATCCACTAATCCCTGGGGCGCGGATTTGTCCGGCCAACATCTTGGATTGTAGGCGGGCCGCGCGTTCTTGTTGGAGACTGGAAATGTAGGCTTTTGGTAGGTATGAAGCAGCGCCATAACCCTGGCCAAGACCAGCCATGATCTCGGAGGTGTATTTGCTCTGCTCGACCTTGAGGGCGTCACGAGTCATCTGAGCAGCAACGGGAACCATCATAATGATGAATACTCCAAGTAATGCCATAAAAGTTTCTTGAATGCTTGCTGGGACATCAACGTCAGATGTATCAATAAATGTCAAAAATGGCGGAACCCACTTACTAGAACTATTACCATCTGCTTGGAGGATACCAACTCCAGTGTTGACAGTAAATGGATTAGAATCATTTGCGTTTAGAGCCAACTTTTCTGTTCCAGGACCCATGAGGATAGCTCCAAACAGGAGCATGGCCAGAACTGTGGGGAAGACGGCGGCATTGGCCAATAGATTGCGAATCCAGTTTGAGAATGATTTAGAACCAGGAATGCCATTCATGAGTAGTTGTAGAGGAGAGACAACTGTAAGCACAATGATCATAAAATATGACTGCATTAGCTGCCAAAGTGTTTTAAACATTCCAATTAAAATTCCAAGTCCGATAACTGCAAAGGCTATGGGTTTGGAGATGCCACCGATCTTGTCCAGTCCACTGGCATCTGTCACTTGTTGGGCGAACCCTGATATTGCCCTGGCAGCGATAGCCTGGACTGCGTCTTTGCCATGAAGCATTGAATACATAATATTGGTATTTAGAACCTTGTCCATGACGCTGCCGGCATCTTTGATTAAATTTGATGCTTGTGCAATATAGACGATCAAATACATTGACAGGTAGATTAAATCAATCACAAATCCTGCAATTGCGTAGGAAAAAGTAATAAGGAGGAGAGTGACTAGAAGATTTGGAAGACTATTTTGGATAGAAATGATGGTTTGTGCATTGATTTTCGTCCTCAGCATAATCATGACACCAATGACCAGGAAGATGATGATATAGAGAGAGTAGGCTAGATTGCGAAAAGCCTTCCAGATTTGTAATACGGGTGATAATGCCTTATATCCGATGCCTTGAGCTTGTACTTTGGTGAACCCTGGGAGACCAATATTGTTGCCTAGATCTGCAACGTATTCACTGCTAGAAATGGGTGGGACCATAAGGGCGGTTGTTACAAAGTTTGTTATTCGCGGAGTGATGCCTTCTACAGCTTGTTTTCCATCGGATGAAGGGGAGTATCCAACTATATATTTTTCTTGAGACATGGATTCTGAACTGACAACTTGACCAATATCTGATTCAGACGAGCATCCGCTTATACTACAACCTACCGCATAAGTATAAGTTTCAAATAGTCCGCGACTAGGGGCGACAGTGCCTGTGGCGGCAAAAGTGTTTTTGGTCGATAAAGCGAGGCCTAGGAAGATGATGAGGGTAGAGAAAAAGAGCTTTTTCATAAGGGTATTGTACTAGATTTTTTAATTACCCGCACAGGTTTTTGGCGCTCCGATTGGAGGCAATGGAGAAGGACAGTTTCTGGCGTATTCACAGATCCATTGTGCATATGGTTTGCCCTTCATGATTCCGCAACCACTATAGGCATTGGTGGCTCGATAAAGTTCCGAGGTAGAGACATTGGCCTTGGTAGCATTACAGTCATATGATCCTGAATAATAACCATAGGCGTTGAGTTTTTGCAGAAGTGTCCTAGCTGCCAGCTCAAGACTACCCTCAAGGCTACAGCGTGAAATTTTAGTAACATCGGAACATTGTGATTTTTCAGCGGAGGCAGAGGGGAAACGCTCATTGTCACAAGTCGCCAATTTGTAGGCAGAAGCAGATATCTGAAGCGGCCCCATGACTTTATAATCTGTCTCTTCAACACAAGCTGATCCCATTTTGGCTGTCGCCCCTTCATACATAAACATTCCTTCAAGCCATTTACCTGGGATACCATACTTGCTGCCAACACGGTTTGCAGCATCTGATATTTCAGCAGCTGTAGGGGTAGAGCTACAAATAGAACCAGATGATCCAGAACTAGGTAAACCACAAGTATTTGTGGCGGTGCCGAGGGCTACCATGCTGGGAGTATTGGCATAATCTTTGCGATCTGGACCTTTACAGGCCAAGAAGGTTGAGAAGTTGTATTTGATAGTATTTGAAGTGCGATCATTTAGAGGGAAAAATTCTCCACCCTCAGTTCCGACTGCATTGACCGCTGAGTTGGTGAGATAAGTATTTTTGGCTAGCTCGGTACTGGCGGTGAGGATCTCATAAGAAGGTTTTTCTAGATATCTTTCGGCTTGGGACCAAAAATCTCCTACCATACCGGTCCTTACTTTAATATCTAGAAAGCTGAGAACTGCATCGGTGGCGATTGCAAAGATGGATGGCTTAGATTCTGTGCTTATGGCGCTGGCGTCTTGGATGTCTATATTTTCCTCTGAATATTTGGGCATCCTGGGAGGAGGAAGAACATTATTGTAATAAATATTTGGATAATCTAAAATTTGTCCAAATTGCATGGCCACTAAAGGAGTATATTTTGTAATGGTTTTACCAGAGGCCTTATTAGCACCATATACTAGTTGAGTGGGAAGATATTTAGGCTCTGTAAAAGACTGGGTGAAATAATGTGAAATGAATGGGATGCTCTTACCCATTTCTGACAATATTTTATCTCCGTTTCCACTTGGGTTCATAAAAGTTGCGTCAATAATCCTACCCTCTGTACCTTGTCTGGAAGCCAAATTGTCGACAATAGTTCCTTTGTTAAATGGAATATTTAGAGGACCTAGTGGCACAACAACTGAGCCAATGGCTAAGCCTGGAGCGCTTGTGTTGTTTGGGTAGAGAGGAGTACAGTCAAAATATTTAATCCAATCTTCCCCAGCCAATTTATCTTGCTGGTACAGATAGTACCACTGAGCAAACCAAGTGCTTTTGCGGAGGTAGCTGGGGACGGGGGGGAGATCTCCCCGCGAATCATCGGATTCTGTTTCCCAGATATGTTTATAGCTAGGCGGCTTCATTTCGTCTGGGAGTTTACTTTTGTAGAGATCTAAGAGGTTGATGGTACTACCATCTATTTGGAGTTCTTCTAGCCAGTTGATACCACCGATTGGCATCTCTTTATCTATGTTCCCCTTGCTTTGATAAGTGATAGAGGTGGCATAAGCGCGCCACAAGAGGCTCAACTTGAGCTTGGCTTGGATATTCCCAGGTAGGAGGAGATCGTGGGCGCCGTATGCCAAGTTGTTGGTGGTACCGCTACACTGGCTAGCGGAAAACAGGTGATTGTAGCTTTGCCACCCTGGCACCGGTAGATTGTCTATACCACTACTGTCTGAACCTAAAAAATTTGGCTTGTAATTGATAGGTTTTTGAAAATTGCACGTACCAACAGTGGAGGAGTCATCATCTGGATAAGTTTTCTGGCAACTGCCAGACACGGGTACATCTTTGACGGCGTTGTTTTGGAGGGGATACTGGATTTTGGCTACAGCTTTGCAGGCATTGGGGTCCGTGGTGATGCAGGCGGATCCACCCAATTCTGCCTCGTTTAGGACAATAGTCGGTT
Source organism: Microgenomates group bacterium (assembly GCA_049286965.1). Classification (GTDB taxonomy): domain Bacteria; phylum Patescibacteriota; class Microgenomatia; order UBA1400; family UBA12108; genus CAJAUT01. The sequence continues at coordinate 31,191 of JBAQEX010000049.1, forward strand.
CTGGGGCACCCAGATCACCGTGTGGTAGAACTTCTAGATCTTGATCGGCCATGTAGCCAGTGAGCATTTGGGTATAGATATCGACGTTGTAATTGGTTTCTGGTTGAGTGGCAAAGATAGTCCGTGGGGACGTGCCCAATAAACAAGTTAGTCCAAAAACAGTGAGGATAATTTGCAGGACCCTAGATCTAGTAACCATATCTATAGACCAAGCTTAAAGTTTGTTACTCTTGCACCGGTTATATTTTCAATTAAAAGGAGTATTAACCAGCTGCCTATGGCCATGGCAATGCCAGCGATGGCTCCACCCATAATTGCCTTGCCTTTTTTCATAGAGTCAGGGTTGCCGGCTCCTGCGAGAAAGGTGAATCCGCCCACGAGAATCATAATGAATGAGATGATGCCAATGAGGGGGATGATGGCAATCAAAACATTTCCGATGTATTTAGACAAATCTGTGATTTGAGCTGCATCTTCGTTCATGGTCTCATTATAACAAACAAAAAGTCCCCTTGCGGGGACTTTTTGAATATAAATAACTCAAAGACTTAGTAGGCTTTGGGAGGGGTGATGTTGCCACCCAAGATGTCGATACCAAAGAAGTACTGGATGATGAGCATGACTGCCCAGGCAGAGGCTACGACTGCGAGACCCACTAGTGCAGCGGTGATGCGATCGCGAGCTTCTTGAGTTTTGCCTTTGTCTCCACCTGAACTAATCCATTGGATGCCACCCCAAATGAGGAAAGCAAAAACCATGAGGGCTGAAACTAGGAGTGCTCCTTGGACGGCACCTTTAATGAGGGTACCAATATTGGTGATTGCAACACCTTCTGGTTTGCTGATAGATAAGTCCGGAGCCGCTGGGGCTGCTTGGGCTAATTTGACTAGAAATGACATATATTTATCTCCTTTTCTTAATATTAGTTTTTATTTTATCATTTAGCAAGGCCGATACCAAAGAAATAGTCGATGAGGAGGTAAACGGCCCAGGCAGAGGCCACAATGGCCAGCCCTACAATCCCATTGGTTATTTTGCTTCTGGCTTCTTCGAGCTTGCCCTTGTCGCCGCCACTCATGATCCACTGGAGGCCGCCGTAAATTAAATACATAAAAGTGGCAAGACCCGCGACTAAAATAATTGCAGAAAATGATTTGCTGACGAAAGTACCAAGGTCCGTATTGATCGCAACTCTTGACTTGGCTTCGTCACCGATATTTATGTCAAATGTTTTTGCCATATGATTATCCTGTTGTGGGCCATTTAAAGTTTAATAAGTCCATGCCAATTGCGGTCTCGATGAATTTGACGATGACATAGGAAGCAGCCAAGAGGGCTAAACCTACTAGGCCCTGGGTGATTTTGCCTCGAGCCTCTTCGATCTTGCCTTTGTCACCGCCAGCTGTGATCCAAGTGATACCACCGAGTAAGAGATAGAGTAGAAAGGCAAGTCCGCCCACCAGGATAATGGTCTGCCAGAGCGTGGCAATTGTGACGGCAAATTGCTGGGCTTGACCATCCCCAGATTTACCACCTCCTGGAACTGCTAGATTGGTGATTTGAGCAAAGGCTCGTTTAATAAGCATATATTTATTGGAACTTGATAGCTCCCCCTGTAAGTATTGCGGCAGGATTGAGTATATTGATCCCGAGCGCTTTACCAATGATCCAAGTAATTGAGTAAGAGAGGGCGATCACGATGAGGCCGATTGCTCCATTTGTCATCATACCCTTGGCTTTGTCGATCTTGCCTTTGTCGCCGCCAGCCGTAATCCAGTTGAGACCACCCAAGAGGAAATAAAGTACGAAAGCGAGCCCAGCTACGATAGTAAGAACCACCAGAACATTACTGATAAGCCTTTCTATGGCACTGGCGGCACCACCTGCACCAACACCAGGTTGATATCCACCTGGAGTAGTGATGGTGGTAAAGTCGATCCCACCGGCTGCTAAATATTTGGTCATCTTGTAAAACTCCCTGGCCCAATAATTTTAGGGGTAAGTATGGCGCTGGCGCTGCCAAATAATACATAAGAAACTATGCCAGTGACGGCGGCTGCAGCCACCATAACCACCAAGCCCATGAGAGACATATTGATGGACTGTGTTGCAGCGTCGATCTTTTTTTGATCTCCGCCGGCGGTAATAAAGCTAAATCCAGATATCATAAGATTGAAAAAGGCGTAGAGCCCGCCGGCGATAAAAATAATAGTAATAATGTTTGAAATAAAAGAAGGGAGGCCGGTGTTTACATTGCCATAACCATTGGCACTAAATTTGCTGAGTGGATTGATGACTTCTGTACCAATTAATCCTGCCATAATTATAAACTCGAATTTAGTATTTGTACTCCTGTAATGACCTGGATAATTTGGATAATCCAGTATGAAGCGAAGAGCACTAATAGGCCTATTATAGCAGAGGTGATAGTTTTGGTGCCCTCCTGGATTTTACTAGAGTCTCCAGCATGGGAAATGATGGTAAAGCCGCCAAAGATGATCATAAAGAAAATGATAAGCCCTGCGGCCGTATAGACGTTTGGCAAGACGTTGTTGATCAAATCCCCAACGCCCGTATAGGTGGTGGTAGCGCTAGAATTTTGGAAGCGTAGGCAGTCGCCTAGGTTTGTGGGACATGACATAATGTTGAGTATATACCACTCTAGTATAATCTTTAAAGTATGAACAAATTGATTGGCGAGGTGATGGGTGGCAAAAAGGGGGCGGCAACCAGGTTTTACCGAGAATTTGCGCCCTGCGTGCGAAGGTATTTAAATACAAAATTACCTGAGTGCGAGGTCGAAGAAATTTTACAAGATACTTTTGTCTCGGCGTTTGATTCACTCGCGCTATATAGGGGCGAAGCTAGCGTGTCTACCTGGCTGATCTCGATTGCCAGGCACGAAGTGGCAGATTTTTATCGCAAGAAATACGTAAGGGAAGTGGTAGAGAAGACCTCGCCCCTATTTGAGAATTTGGTGAGTGAGATCAACTCGCCAGAGTTTGTCATGAAGAAAAACAGAATAGAGAAAAGATTTTTCGCTTCGTATAGGAGCCTGTCAAAACAGTATCAAGATATTTTGTCGTATCGATATGAACTATCGATGAGTGTAAAGGAAATCGCAGAGCGAATGGATTTGCCTTTTAAGGCGACAGAGTCACTGTTATATAGGGCGCGCCTTGCATTTAGAGAAGACTATGAAAGCCGAGAGTAGTTTTATTGCAGAGTTGGAAAATAAAGTAGTAGAACAGCAAAGGCTCGCAAATACGCAAATGATCCCAGATTGGGCTAGGGGAGTGGGCAACTGGCTGGCCACCAATCCGTGGCGAGTGCTCGTGCCAATGAGCGCATTGGCTTATGGCTTGTTACGCATGACATATGGCAGTAGTTTTAGAGAATTAATACTTGGTTTATTTGGAGGATTTTAATGATTAAACCATTACATCATTACACCATTAGACCATTTATAAGATGGGGAGCGATGGGCGTCTGGATAGCGTATGTGTGGAGTACGACCCTAGCGGGGCTCGCCATCCACCCATACCAGTCGGTGAGGCGGATGGTGCTAAATAAACCGATTTTATTGCCCGTGGTGATGTCGCCGCTAATGGGACTGGTGGGGTTATTTGTGATTGGAAGGGTAGGTAGTTTTGTTTTTACACTCGGGACGATTGGACGAGAAATGGTGGCGCTGGTGTTGGGGAGTACTTTAATAGGACTTTTACTGTGGCAAGGATTATTATTGTTTTTGGTGGCGAGGTTTTGTCGAGCGCGCTAGAGGAATATCACATACCCGGTATGTGATATTGAATGATTTTGGGGTGGGGAGCGACTAAGGGCGTATGAGTAGTTCTGTCTCCAGATATTGGCGAGTGATGAGTTCATTTTTTGCATTAAATAGCGAAACCGTGTCTTTCACTAAAGCATTAGAAAATGGGTTGGCTCACACTATTATTGAGGCAGCAAGAAAGAAATATGGAGTTGACGGAGAAACTTTAGCTGAAAAATATAGATTGAAAAATGGGATTAATGAGGGGGAAGGATACCCCATGAAATTTGAACCATAACATGTGGGATAATAGCTAAATGAATTTGCGCAAAACTGTGGAAGAGCTAGACAAGAAATATCATGATCGAAAAGTGGTGTTGGTAGATGAGGATGATATAGAACTGGGAATAGGGGGGCTGATCGAGGCACATCGTGATCCTGGACTAAAACACCGGGCGTTTTCGCTCCAGCTGTATAGAAAGGTGAATGGAAAGACAGAGCTATTGTTGCAGCAGCGAGCTGAGGCAAAGCCTGTTTTCCCGTTTTATTGGGCCAATACTTGTTGTTACAACCTAGCGCCAGGTGATGAGTATGTGTCGAGTGCGACTCGACGAGCACGAGAAGAGATGGGAGTGGAAGTGGAGATAGAAACCTTGCAAGAACTCTATAAATTTAGTTATGACGCGCCAGATATTGAGGGGTGGTGTGAGAATGAGCTGGATAATGTAATTGTGGGGGAGTGGTCGGGCGAACTAAAGCTTAATCCTAATGAAGCGATGGACTCTAAGTGGGTAGAGTGGGGTGAATTAAATAAAGATGTTGAGTTGAATCCAGATAAATATGCACCGTGGTTCACGATGATAGTGAGTGACCCCAGATTTAGAAGTGTTTTCGAATGATTTTGTGATTTTTCCTGTCTAAGCCTTTACTATTAGGTTTTATTTGGAGGATTTTTAGATGTGTAATGATTGTAAGGAATTAATTGGAAGAGGAGTTGTTTTGCCACGAAGAGTCCCAGAACATAGGGCGGCATTTGCAGTCGATCAGGAGGGGGAAATAGTCATTTTTGAGACGCTTAGTCAAGGATTACTAGCATACGTTGAAGGAGCTCAATTTTTGGCTGTAGTTGATTCAGGTACAAGACCTGGCCTCTATGATGAGGTTTTGTATATACAATCTAGACCATGATATGTGTAATCGAATGATTTTGGGGGAATTGGCGACTATTTTTTTCATGGACATAGATAAAATTAGAATAGTATTGGCTGAGGAACCATGGTCAGTTGGGAAGGTGGATGATGCGGCGCGCGGAATGGTTCAGGGGTCGTGTGCCTATGATCCTCCTGAGTTAAAACTAAAATCTTGGATTGAAATTGCTAGACACAATTCTAAAGGTAACGCGCAGGAATTTGATGCAGAAGTTGAATCTTTGATAGCTCAAGCATTAGCGGGGAAATTTGATGAATAGATTAAATCATATTCCAGGAAAAGTAATACTGGCGGGGGAGCATGCGGTAGTATATGGGAAGATGGCGCTGGCGACGAGTATTTCCCTTGGAGTGAGTGTAGGGGTAGTGGAGAACGACTGGAGTCCAAAGAACCCGCTGATTGACAAAGCAATCGAGGTGGCTGGGGGAGATGAAAACATCCAAGTAAAAATTGTAAGTGAACTGCCGATTGGATCGGGACTTGGATCCTCGGCAGCTGTTTCGGTTGCAACGATACGAGCGGTGCGAGAGTATTTGGGTAAACCCATTGATAATGGCGAATTATTCAATCTCACAATGGAATGTGAAAAACTCGCTCACGGGAATGCGTCGGGTATTGATCCGACGACCGTGGTGTATGGTGGCTTGATTGCTTTTACGAAGGGGCAACCGTTTGAGAGATTGGAAATCAAGAACCCAATCAAGTTATTGCTTGTAAATAGTGGCAAGCCAGCAGAATCTACTAAAGAAATGGTTGAGCTGGTGGCTAACAATCCAGAGAACAGGCAAGTGATAGATAAAATTGCTAGGTTGGTTGAGGAGGTGCGGGAGAAACTAGTGGATGGAAGTGAAGTGAGCGAATTGTTGAACCAGAATGGACTCTTACTGGAAGAGCTGGGGGTGGTGGGGGAGCGCGCAAAGGGGCTAAGCAGAGAACTGCGAGAGATTGGAGCAAGGGTAAAAATTACTGGAGCAGGAGGAGTAAAAACTGGATCAGGCATGATGGTCGTGATTGCGCCAGAGTACACAAAAATTAGAAAATTGTTGGATAATAAACAAATTGATTATTTTGAAACAGTGATTGGAGAAAAATGAAAGTAACAGCATCCGCGCCAGGTAAGCTTATGTTGTACGGGGAACACGCCGTGGTGTATGGTAGCCCATGTATTGTGACGGCTGTAGACCAGAGGGTGAGGGTAACGGTCGAGCCAAATGGAGAAGGAGAGATCCATGTGTGTTCGCCAAACGTGGGACTAGACGAATATCACAAAAAAATCTCTAAACTAGGCAAAGATGATCTGCCAAAATCGATGGCTTTTGTCGAGATGCTCGTAAAGAGGGTGTATGAAAAATATGGCCTAAATACTGGGATACGAATCTCTACAGAATCTGATTTTTCTACTCAGTTTGGATTTGGATCATCGGCTGCGGTTGTGGCAGCACTTGCAAAAGCGCTTGACTCATATTTTGATCTGAAAATGACAAAAAAAGAAATTTTCCAGGTAGCGTACCAGGCGGTCCTTGACGTGCAAGGAGTGGGATCTGGATTTGACGTGGCCGCCTCTGCTTATGGAGGCACGTTGTACTATGTGACGCCAGGCGAGGTGATAGAACAGATATATACTGGTGATCTGCCGATGGTTGTGGGATACACTGGGATCAAGGCAGACACTCCAACACTTGTACGACAAGTGGCAGAACTAAAACGAAATGAAGGCTGGGTAGAGTCGGTTTTTTCAGATATAAATAACTTGGTGAATAAAGCAAAAACGTTGTTTGAGAAAAAAAATTTTGTACA
>JBAQEX010000050.1:0-7749 GCA_049286965.1 Microgenomates group bacterium
GGTTATTACTGCGGCCCACTCCAAATTCTCTCGCTAATAATTTTTTCTTCCGGTGTTACCATTTTCCCTTCAATCATAGCGATAGGATTACTATTTCCAGTTATTACCATTAGTTTTCTACACGCGAAAGTAGTCGCTTTTTCTGCACAAGAATATGCGGTTAACCAAGCGAGTTCCTGGCAATACAACCTGAGACTTGCCAAGAGACTCTATGAATCCGCAAATGGTGACTTTGGTTATTTTGTCCTGAGCGAAGACCTCTTGGCCTATAGCCCCAAATATGCCATTATTTATGCTCAGCGGTTTTACCAGGGCAAAAAATCTTATTTATTTACCAAAAAACCTATTACGTATGTCCTGATTTCGCGCGATACCTACAAACAAGGTTCAATTGACGTGCGGTGGTGGGAAGAGGGCCAGGTGCGGATTGCCAAAACGCCAGAGTCCATCACAGACGCAGGATATTATTCAATTAAAAAATATGCACTTTCTAGTAGTGAAGTGAGTATCCCCGAAGATCCCAATTTGCTCCAGGGCATCAAGTTTAGGTAATATTATGAAAAAATTGACCCAATTTATATCATCAATCTGGGGCCAATCCCTCTTGCTTCTGATCATCTGGAACTTCGTCATCCGCCTAGTTGCAACATTTGGGTATTTCATCCTCCCCGAACATTTTGCACCCTTAAATTTTATTGCTAGCTATTGGAAATCCAATTTTATTTTTTGGTCATTTGCCAATTTTGATGGCGAACATTATCTCTCAATCGCCAAGTATGGTTACCAATTGAGGAATGGTTTCCCAGAGTATGCGTTCTTCCCCTTGTTCCCGCTCCTGGTCCATGGACTCTCGTCAATAATCAAAGATTATTATCTCTCCGGCATGCTCATCTCACAGGCTGCGCTCTATTTTACTTTGGTTTATATTGTTAAATGGACCAAAGAGTTAAAAATTCCAGACATCAGGCTCGCTTTGTTGTGCTCAACAGGTGCCATCTTCCTAGCTTCTATCTACACTGAACCACTTTTCCTCATGCTGGCCTCTATGACTATGTACTTTAGTGAGAAAAAGTGGTGGGGGAGAGCAATCTTTGCCACGGCCTTAGCTACCGCCACTCGCGTGAGCGGTGTATTTTTAGCCTTATTCCTGTTTGTCAAATTATTGAAATCTAAAACAAATTTCGTGACTTCAGGCATCTATCTCTTTACTTCTCTATCTGGGTTTATGGCGTATATGGTGTACTTATGGCAAACAACCGGCGATCCTATGTCCTGGTACCATGCTCAAAGCGCTTGGGGTAAAGCCACTGCCACTTCGCCTCTACTGACCCTGAGTTCATATTTGCGTGCTATCTCTACTCAATTTGTCCCCGATATGACCCATCTTGTAGTGGTGATTGAAGTACTCGTGACAGTAGGTGCCATCGCGTTATTTATCAAAATGCTGCTCTCACACGCCTTAGACTTATCCTATTGGCTCTACCTAGCGCTCAGTTTGGCTTTGCCCATTGCCACTGGCAGTCTGGGCAGCATGCCTAGGTTTGTCCTGACTATGTTCCCACTCCTAGTCGTAGTCCCCACATTGTCACGATTTGGCAAAACAATGTACTATATCTTTAGTATCTCGATTTTGTTAGTCGGGATCGTCTTATTTACGAGGGGTTATTGGTATGGGTAAGATCATCGCACTCGCCATCATCCTCAGATTATTTTTACTTGGCTCTGTACCCGCCTCACTCAACTGGGACGAAGTCTCTCAGGGTTACTCTGCATATTCTATCGCGCGGGCTGGAGCTGATGAATGGGGGAACAAACTCCCCATATTCTTCCGTTCGTATGGCGAGTGGAAGTCAGCTGTCTATATTTATCTCCTCGTTCCCCTCGTTAAAATATTTGGACTAAGTGCCACAGTCGTTCGTCTGCCCTCTGCCCTAGCGGGAGTCATTTCCGTCTATTTAATCTATTTAATCTGCAAAAAACTCTATTCCCATCAGGTCGGTATCTGGGCGGCATTCCTCATGGCAGTGACCCCGTGGAGTTTTTTTCTTTCGCGCCCAGGCTTTGAAGCCAACCTAGCCCTGACTCTAGTCCTAGGGGGTTTGTATCTGTTTCTGACACAAAAATATTTATTCTCAGCTCTTCTTTTTGGATTGGCTCCCCATACTTACAATAGTGCCAAGGTAGTAGTACCCCTCCTAGTTATCTATCTAGTTTGGTCGACGAAGCTCTACAAAAATCTCAAATCAATGTTGATGATTTTTGTCACTTTAGCTATTTTTGCCTTCCCGCTTTTGCTCAATCTATTTTCTGGTGAGTCCCAAGCTCGCTACAATCAAGTATCTATTTTGTCCGACGGTAAAGCCTTAGAAAATTTTTACGCTCTTCGTAAACCACTACCACCAATCGCAGCCAAAGTAGTGATTAACAAAGTAACTTACTTTACTTACAAGTTTGTGGACAATACGCTCTCTTATTTCTCACCCGGCTTCTTGGCTTGGCACGGCGGGTCGCACTCCCAGCAAAGTCTCCCGTACCACGGCGTCTTGTACGCTAGTGAATTAGCCTTAGTGATCATCGGTGTTTTTGCCCTCTTTGCAGCGAAATCTAAAAACTCACTCCCATTTGTCTTAATCGCATTGGGTATTATCCCCGCCGCTATGACACGCGACCCTGAGCACGTTTTGCGTAGTACGCTAGCCATCCCCGGGTTTATCATCCTCGCCGCACTTGGTTACGATTATCTGTCTAAAATCCAATTTAAATATTTAAAACTTGGTGTTGCGATTCTTATTCTCGAAATACTGATCTATCTAGTTAGTTATTTTACTTGGTACGCGCCCTCATATGCACGTGACTGGCAATATGGCTACCCCGCTGTCTCAAGCTATCTCAAAAATCATGAGGGTGAATACGACCATGTTGTAGTGACCAAGTGGTTTGGTGAGCCCCAATTATTTTTGGCTTTTTATGGTAAATGGGATCCAGTTTGGTACCAAGCAGAAAACAAAAACAACTTGAAGTACGAAACTACTGGCAAAATGTGGCTAGATCAACTCGAGTCCTACTCGCTTGGCAAATACACCTTCAAATATATTTCTTGGGCGGATGAATCTAGGGACAAGAAAACTCTCTATATCGGCAAATTTGACGATTTTCCTGGTGCCACCCCACTAGAGGCAGTTTATTACCCAGATGGTACTGTAGCATTCCTCATAGTAGCAGGTGATAGATAAGGATATACTGGTCATATGGAAGAAAAACAACTCAAATTATCAGTCGCACTAGCGGTATATAACGAAAGTGAAAATCTAGGTCAATGTTTAGAATCTATCGCAGGTATTGCAGACGAAATCATAGTAGTAGATGGGTCATCGAGGGACAATACCGTAGAGATTGCTACCAAATACGGGGCACGCGTGATCAAAGAGGTCAATCGCACCAATTTTCACATCAACAAGCAGATCGCAATTGACGCCTGTCATGGCACTTGGATCCTCCAATTAGACGCCGACGAACGTGTGAGCTCCATGCTGGCAAAAGAAATTAGAACTATTATAGATTTGCCCCTCACCGGTCAGCCCTCTGCCTACTATGTCAAACGTCGCAATTATTTCCTGGGTAGGTGGATGTCCAAAGGCGGCATGTATCCAGATCCTGTAATTAGGTTTTTCCAGCGGGGCAAGGCCAGACTACCCCAAGCATCCGTCCACGAACTCATGACAGTCGATGGCCCCACCAAATGGTTAGAGCAAGACTTGCTCCATATCGCTGACCCGACCTTCTCCCGCTACTTGTTGCGCAGCAACAGATACACTACACTCCAAGCTGAAGAATGGTTGAAGAGTAAGGCAATTGGACAGGATATATGGAGTATCTTGCTCTACACGCTCATCAAGCCTTTTATTAGATTTGTAGAGATTTATCTGCGTCACAAAGGTTTTCAGGACGGATTCCCCGGCTTTGTTTTTGCGCTCTACTCAGGTGCGCATATCCGTAGTTCGTACGTGAAATATTACGAAAAAATGAAGTCAGGTAAAGCAACCACACTTTCCCAAGATTGGGACTAATATATGCGCAAGCATCTCTGGCCAATTATCTTCATTGTTATTATATCTCTCTTTTCGCTTCGCTCCATTTTCCACCCAGGTTTCATGTATTCTCACGACTCGCTCTGGCACGTAGAGCGCATCCAGAACATGTTTAGCTTGATTCCCTCACAGTTCCCAGTCCGCTGGAGTCCTAGCCTAGACAATGGCTACGGAGTCCCGCTCTTCAACTTTACCTATCCCGCTCCCTACTATCTGGGCTCGCTCTTTATGTTGTTTGGTTTGGGGCCCGTCAAATCATATGACCTATTGCTGCTACTCTTCTACACTCTAGGCGGGGTCGGGGTTTATCTGCTGGGATCAAAGAAACCTGTAGTCGGCATGACTGCTGCCATTCTTTATCTCTTTACCCCCTACCAATATCTAGACATTTTCGTGCGCGGGGCACTAGGCGAGGTCGCGGCACTTGGTTTTATCCCCTGGGTAATATTGGCCTACGAGCAAATCTCCAAAACTGGCCGGCTCAAATGGTATTCATCCATTCCTTTTGCCATCCTTTTACTCTCGCACAATTTTTACGGTTATTTATTTGCTGCTTTGCTCCTATTTTTAATTATTTTTTTATACGACCACAAAAAACAATTATTTTACTCACTAGTTTTATCGCTAGGTCTCGCCGCATTTTTCCTGATCCCAGCATTCGTAGAAAAAAACTTACTCCTTTACTCTCAGACTACCCACATTAGTTACCGTGATCATTTTGTATATCCACTCCAACTCTTGTATGGTAAATGGAGCTATCTAGGCTCCCAACTAGGTAACTTTAACAAAGAGATGTCCTACCAGCTAGGAGTGGGCAGTATCTTCGTACTACTATTGGCCATATTTACCTTGTTTATCCGCGCCACCAAAAAATTGTTACTCCTTATCATTCCGACCGTGACCGCCATCTTTTTGATGCTACCGTTTTCTGATTTCCTTTGGAAGCTCATCCCCCTGCTGCCATCTATCCAATACCCTTGGAGATTCCTGGGAGTAGTTGCGATCCTGGTGCCACTCATTTTTATTGAGTTATCAAATCAAAAAAATTCCGTGATCATTTACGCGGTGCTTATTGCTCTGGCAATATTTGGCTCTCGCAATTATGCCCGCCCTGCCTACTGGATGGATAGCGGACAATTCCTCAAATATCACTACGAGTACGTGGGCAAAACTACCACCGCTGGGCGGGACGAAATAGTGCCATACTGGGCGCCCAGTGAGCGCCACAACGCAGGGGATACTCCTAGTCTCAGCTTTACCCATACCTCAGGCAGTCCCACAACCATGGTGATACAGCGCAATTACTTCCCCACCTGGGCTGCCACGATGGACGGGCAAAAGATAGTAATATCACCCACCCAAACTGGAGAGATTCTCCTCCCCATCGCAACAGGTACACATACCTATCGACTCTTCCAAAAAAGTACCAAAATCCAGTTACTGGGAAATATTATCTCAATCTTGTCTCTATTTGGGATCTTTGCGATTTACGTACAGGGTAACAAGCCCAATTCCAAAAATCATAATCCCTAAATACAACATTCTAAAGATTGGCATTTTCCATTCTATTATATTGTTAAAAAATACAATTGGGGCATAAGGTCCTGGGACCGGATACATCACGGTTTGAAGGGCACCAAGCTTGGCAATCACAACAGAAAATATCGCAGTCACAATGAACAAATAATTAGCTAATTTAGTATGCTTCTCTTTTAGCCAAACGGAAACTCCAAGTATTAGACATCCAAATGTAGGTAATAAATATCTAGGTCCGTATTGATATCCACCAAACGTTTCCATGCTAGATATATGGAGTAGTTGGGTTGCAGGGATCAGAAATAATAGTCGTGCAAGCAATTTATCATTTTTACGCAGATTCCATATTCCTATTACTCCAAATATTAGAATCGGCGAGAATACTATTAGAGAGGTCGTAGGCGATCCAAGATAGAACCATAGTTTAGACAATAGATTCGGTAATGATATAAGTGGCATAGTGTCGCTCACTTTTCCTGCAAGATTGGGAGGTAGAAATGGGTTGCCAAATACTAGTCCGTTAAAAATGCTGGTGGGCAGCACTCCGACAATCATTCCAAGCGTGAGGTTCACTATTTTTTTAAGGTCCTTTGCGGCAATTGTCATCCCCCACAAAACAATGGGTAGGGTAAGCGGGAGCATAGTAAAGAATAGTGTGAGAGTTGAGAAGAGTCCAGCAAAAAATAAATATCTTTGATTATCAAATTTGTGTGCAAAATAATAGCAAGCTAGAGCCAATAGTCCCCAAAATACTCCGTATATATCATGATGAGATACGCCAGCATATGGCCATATTATTGTCCCAAGGGGGAAGAGCAGTGCAGATATCATCGCAACATTATGTTTCTTGGTAATACTGAGCGCCAAGTAATAAATTATGACTGCAGATAGGGCAATCATCATTGTCGATGTTCCAAATGTTATCAGGTGTGAGACATAGTCAAAATGGTTGGCATACGTGAACCCTACTTTATATAGCGGGGCGTAGACAATAGCGCCAATTATGGTGCCGCCTGGTTGTTTCATTGGGTAGACACTTTTCCCATACCGAAAAGTCTCTGTCCCCTCAACCAAATTAAATCCAGGGATTACCTGGTCTACTAGGGCAAACGTGCCTTTTTCAACTAGTGCTGCAACTGTGGCATTTTGTAAGCCAAAATATTCTGCGTTCCAGGAGTTGATGGTGGCAGTTAGTGCTCCAGATACAACAAGAAATATTCCAATCACTTTGCCCCAATTTCCTCTCATAATGTTAGTATATGCATATGAAGAAGATTTGGCTAATCCTCATCTTAGTTATTGCGGTCTTTTTCCGGTTTTTTCACCTCACCTCCTCACCTCCAGGCTTAAACTGGGACGAGGTCTCAATCGGTTACAACGCCTATTCAATTCTCAGGACCGGTCGTGACGAGTGGGGGCAGTTTATGCCCATCTCATTCAAGGCATTTGGCGAATACAAGTTGCCTGGCATGATTTATGCCTCTATCCCGGGGATTGCGCTCTTTGGCACAACTGACCTCGGCGTACGCGTGACCCCCGCCATCCTCGGAGTTTTGGCCGTATATCTGATTTATTTACTCACAAAAAAACTGTTTGGCTCTGAGATGGTTGCACTTGTGGCCTCTGCACTCCTTGCGATCTCTCCTTGGGCAGTACATTTTTCTCGCGTCTCATTTGAGGCTGGTCTTGCGATGGTTTTTGTCTTGACGAGCATTTATTTTCTCCCCAATCTTTGGTTATCCATGATCTTCGCCGTCCTTGGGTTCTATACTTACAATAGCGTACGCATCTTGTTACCACTCCTGTTTCTTGCTTACGCTGCCAACTCTGTCATTAGTTTTGCTAAACCAAATTTTGCAAAGATAAGTAAGGTCATCATTGTTGCCCTGATTCTCTTGTCTCCAGTACTGATTGGTTTGCTAAATCCAGCAGAACGCGTGCGTTGGGGGACCCTCAGCATCACAAATCAAAAAAGTTTTACCGAAAGCATTGCTGAGAGTAGGGGATATACGCTTCTACCCGGTATCTTGCCCCGCCTAGTCCAAAACAAAGCCACCCATTATGCCTACATCTTGTTTACCAACTATGTAAATATCTTTTCGACTGAGTTTTTATTTACTAAAGG
>JBAQEX010000051.1:0-17804 GCA_049286965.1 Microgenomates group bacterium
ATGGAGAATATGATTCACCTCATTACCAATCTTTTGCGGTAAAATACTCGCATGCAACATCTCTTTCTCACGAGCGCCATCGGCATCCCAGGGATTGCAGCGAGCATCCTCGCAAAATTAGATAACAAAAAATTCCGTAAAACCGTCTATATCACGACAGCCATCGAATGCGAGCCAGAGGAAATAGGGCAGGAGTGGGATGATAGTGATCATGAAGCAGTCTCATCACTCAGTAGCGAAATTTTCAATTATTCTCTCACTGGTAAATCCGAAGCAGTAATTCGAGCCGATTTAAAAGATATTGACTGTTTATTTATCGCAGGCGGCAATACCTTTTATTTATTGCAAGAGTCTCAGAAAAGTAACTTTAGCAACATCGTGCATGACCTAGTAACTAGTGGGATCATCTACATAGGCAGTAGCGCAGGATCAATTATCGCTGGACCAGACTTGTCTCCTATCTTAGGAGTCGATGATGTAGCAGTAGCTCCGTCCATTGGTGGTTATGTTGGCTATAATCTTGTTGATTTTACGACTCTCGTCCATTGGGGTAGCAAAGAATTTAAAAAAGAGTATTTAGACAATAGCTTTGCTCATATTTACAGTTCAAAAGCTCCCCTCATTGCCTTAAATAATTATGAATACGTCGAAGTAATAGATGATAACTATCGCGTTATCGACACGAGGCACGAAAAATGAAAAGACTTTTTCTCGCCTCCCAATTTTATGTATCCGGGGCAAACATTGGTGCCAAAATTCCTGATGAAGCCAAAAAGAATACGGTGTTTATCACCACTTCCATCAAATATAGAGTATTCAAGGAATCAGAATTAGATTGGCATTATAAAAATAGAGCCACCTTAAAGGAAAGCGGCTTCATCTGTGAGGACTATGATATTACTGGCAAGTCCGAACAGGATCTGAAAAATGATTTAGATAAATACCAAGTAATATATATGGAAGGTGGCAACACTGCCTATTTATTACAGCAAGCCCAAAAAAATAATTTTGGTAAATACATCACCACTCGCGTCAACAATGGGATGATCTATGTATCAGAAAGCGCAGGCTCGGTCATTGCCGGTCCCGATATCTATGCAAATGGCAGGCCAGGCAAATCGTCTGCCGATTACGGGCTAACAGACACTCACGGTTTTGGGCTCGTCAATTTTGAGATCATGCCGCACTGGGGTAAGGAAAATAAAAAAGCTGACTATATGACCTACAAAATTCCCCAAGCATACAACGAAGATTTCCCCTACATTCTCCTCGCCAATACCCAGTACGTCGAAGTCACTGACGACTGGTATAAAATAATTGATATTACAAAAGAGGGTCAAAAATAAATCTGTATCGATGATTCGAATCATCGATACAATGCAATATGAATAAATCACTCAGAATTCTCCTCGCAGTTAATAGTATTTTTGTTTTGGCGGGCAACCTCATAGGTCCTCTCTATGCAGTCTTTATCGAAGGGCTCGGAGGGAGCATCGCGGTAGTCAGCGGTACCTGGAGTGTCATGCTCCTCACCACCACCCTAGTCAATTTTATCCTTATTCGCTACGGCGACCGCGTCAAAGAGCACGAGTATTTTCTGATCATGGGGTTCCTATTTCGAGCGATTGCCTGGATAGGCTTTGTCTATGTCCACAACCTCTCTGCCATTATTCTGCTGCAAATCATTATTGGACTAGGTGAGGCAGTCGGTAGTACAGGATTTGACGCCATCATGGCAGAACACCTAGACAGGTCTAGTCATATCCGTGACTATGCTGTCTGGAAAACCATCTCCAATTTGCTAGCATCCTTTGCCACCCTGATTGGGGGATTCATTGTCACTTGGTACGGCTTTGCCCCCATGTTCTACTTTATGGGAGCGGTCGCCCTCGGTTGTGCAATATTTACTTATTTGCTACCTCGCCGAGCGCTATAATGATTTATATGTCAAACAAAATCCTCAACAACGTTCGCTTAATTCAAAAATGTATTATTGTGGGTAAAGACGGCAAAGTATTGGTTCTCAAAAGAGCGGCCGACGATCAATCACGCGGCGGCAACTGGGATCTGCCAGGTGGCGGGTATGAGCAGGGCGAAGAAGTAATTGCCGCAATCAAGCGAGAAGTTATGGAAGAAGTCGGACTGACAGTTAGCACTTTGTCTCCCGTCTATTTCACCAATCGGATTGGGGTAGGGGAGGGATTTTTCAAAGGAGATACGGTCTTTGGCGCCTGCTATATGAGCACGGATTGGACAGGGGACTTAGTGCTCTCGAGCGAGCATGTTGAGTATAAATGGGCATCGCCACAAGAGTTTAAAGCGTACAATTTTGGAGCAGATAGTGGTTTTTTCGTCGAAGCAATTGTGGCTTATCTTCACTCATTAAATACGGCGAGATAGTCACCAAACGATTGTACAAAAAATTGCGGGTTTTCAGCGTACTCTGCACTTAACTGTTTTTTACTTTTCCACTCGACAGTTTGGACTTCTGCGCTATTTAGATTGAGCTGATCTATTACCAAGTCGGACTTCAGATAATATAGCTGACAGTAAAAATTATTTTCACCATGGACTCGCAACTTATTACTTTCCTCAAAAATAACTCCAGACAATCCGATTTCCTTTTCTGCCGCCTCTTTGATGGCGGCCAGATAACTCTCTTGTTCATATATGTGAGTTGCTACAGCAGGTCCCCATCTATTGGGATCCCTTCGCTTATCTTTGGGCCGCTTGGCTAGTAAGACCTCACCATTTGTATTTTCTACCCATAGTCCAGTGACTCTGGTTATGTCTGTAGATTCTACCGCATCAACTAATTTTTTACCTATCACCTTATCCATCTCATCCACCAGGGTCACATACATGTCATGTTTGAGTCCCAGCAGCGGATCCAATTCTTTACTAATCACAGCAAACATTTTCATGTGGCCGTTGGCATTTGGGTGCAAGCCATCATCAAAATCAGCATCGTCCAGTTTGTTATTGACATCGGCAAACGCCACTTTCATCTCTGCCGCGATTTCTTTTAGTTTGCGGTCGTACACCCTTGTTCTTTCTTTTGTAAATGTTTTACCAGTCGTGCTCTGGATCAGGGGAGTAGTCCACTTGTCGCTCCCTTTCACCAGTCCCACGACCAGTACTCGCTCTGTATATGCACGTGCCTTGTTGATCAATTCTCTTATATTCTTTTCAAACTCTTCGAGAGTTGTCTCAGCGTTCTCCAGGCTCATTCGATACAAGGAATCATTAGTACCAATATTAAAAATTATAATTGCCGGTTTGCGTGACTTGGCTTCGGTGTCCATTCGCGCTAGAACATCCTTGGTAGTATCCATGTCCACTCCGAGGTCATAAACCCGAAACAAGTCGCTTGCACTTTTCTCTAAATGGTTGCGGAGCAAGTTGGCCCATGCCACCCGAAAGGGGAGGCGCGGACCCCAGGTAATACTGTCCCCAAAAATACAAATATTCTCTTGACTCATAGGCTGTTATTATACTCGTAACCAAGGTTATTGACATTCGGGTAGTATTTGGTAATAATTAAATTGATATTAGTAGTGTAGGAGGGTGGGTATGGATAAGCAACTAGTTGTTTTTGAAAATAAACAGATCAGGCGAGTGTGGGATGAGCTGAGAGAGAGGTGGTATTTCGCAGTAGTCGATGTAATAAATACTCTGACAAATAGTAAAAATCCACAGGTATATTGGCGAGTTATGAAGAAAAGATTACTGGGCGAAGGCTCAGTTGAAACCGTTACAAATTGTAACGCTTTGAAACTGAAGGCACCCGATGGGAAAATGCGTATAACTGATGCAGCAGATACGGAAACACTTTTCCGCATTATCCAGTCAATCCCTTCACCTAAAGCTGAGCCATTTAAACTCTGGCTCGCCAAAGTTGGTCACGAACGTATCCAAGAAATTGCCGATCCAGAACTCAGTGTCAATCGAGGTCGTACAAACTGGCAAAAATTGGGTAGGAGCGAAAAGTGGATCCAACAAAGGATGATGGGGCAAGAAACACGCAATAAATTGACCGATTACTGGAAAACCCACGAGATTACCAAGGAGCAAGAATACGCCATCCTCACAAATATCATTCATTCCGAATGGGCGGATGTAAGTGTGAGACAACACAAAAAGCTTAAAGGTCTAAGTTCCCAAAATCTACGCGACCACATGACCGAGGCTGAGCTCGTCTTTACTGCCCTAGCCGAACTCTCAACTCGTCAAATCGCGGAAACTGACGTAGCAACTGGGATGGAAGAAAACGCAGTTGCAGCCACGCAGGGAGGACATATAGCCAAAGGTGCTAGAGTTGCGCTAGAATCAAAAACTGGTCACAAAGTGGTGTCACCCACAAATTATCTTGCTACGACCAAAACTAAATTAGTCAAATAGGTACTACGATGCAGTCTTCAAAAATATTAAACAAAACACAAAGTGATCTTCAATTTATTGAAAGGTTTCAATCATTTTGTATTTCAAATAACTTTCGTCTGGTCGTCTATGGTGGCTATGGTCTAGATGGATATTTTAGAAAAATAACGCGTGACCATGGCGATATCGATTTAGTCATATACGGGTCCAATACTCATGATAGTGCCACAAAATCTATCTCTGGCTTTATCAAATCTTTGTATCCAAATGCCACAATCAAACAAATAAAAAATCTATTCCAGGAAGAAATTTTTGCAAATGACTCTGGCTTTGGTTTAAATCTATATTACGTCCAGACCAGAGATAATCCATTCATCAATATTCATGCCGTAATCAAAACTGATGGAGAAATAGTTACCAATGATCCCTTGATTTTCCCGCCACCAAAACCGGGAAGTTTGGAAGGAGTAGAGCTCGAGGTGCAGGATCAAGGGTCTCATCTCAAAGATATTCTAGCGAAAGGTGGAGCAAGTGAGACAAAATATATTACTGATCTACAGCTGCTGTCCTCCCTACCCTTTCATCATTGACATATTCAAAAAACAGAATATGATGGATAAATGAAAAGTTCTCTTCTCAAACTCACTGCCAAACATTTCAAAGTCCTGGGTCATGCCAAACGTCTCGAAATAGTTTGTTTACTCCAAGGTCACAACTTGACCGTAAACCAGATCGTCCAAATGACGGGCTTGCGTCAAGCAGCCGTCAGTCAGCATCTCATGCTCTTTAAAGAAGCTGGGATCGTTTGTACCCACCAGATCGGCAAGGAAGTTTATTACTCACTATGTCTCACCATGCTTTCTACACTGACTGACTTTATCAAAAACCTCACCAAACTCGAACCACAAGAAGACGCCGAGCCCACAGTAATTGATCCCATTTGCCACATGCATTTGACTCCCAGCACTGCGTGTCTTACAACAGATTACAATGGAGTCCGCCATTATTTTTGCGGCAAAGGCTGTCTAAAGGAGTTTCATGCCAGTCACTAAATATGCAGTCTCAGGGATGCACTGTGCTAGTTGTGCCAGTATCATCAAACGCAAAATCGAAAAACTGCCTGGAGTTAAGTCCGCCACTGTCAATCTAGCCACCGAAACTGCCGAAATCAATATGGCCGAGCATGTTCCCACAGATACGATGAACGCCGCCATCTCTCCTCTTGGGTATGCCATAGCTGTCAAAGAGCACGACATGTCCGACATGAAGATATCCGACACTCTAGATCCCAGAAGTCCGCACTTCGGTCACGACATGGGACCTGTCACCTCGGACACTACCAAAAAGGCTGAAAAAGTAACTGAGCTTGCCAAGCTCCAAACTCAAATTAAGATTTCTCTCCCACTCGCCTTTATTAGTTTAATTATGATGATTTGGGAGTCATTTCTCCCGTATCCAGACACTGTGAAAACTTTCTTCCACCATCTTCTTCCGGTCATGGCTACCTACATGTTGTTTGTCGTGGGTTTGCCCTACGTAAAGTCCGTATTCCGGTTTATGAAATACCGGGTTGCCAATATGGACACCTTGATAGGTATCGGTACCTCAGTAGCTTTTATATATTCATTTATTCTTTCCGCATTCGAGGGAATACTTGCGTCTTATCTCACAGTCGACCAGCTTTACTACGACGTCACAATCGTGGTTATTGCGTTTATCACGCTGGGCAAATATTTAGAATCCCGCTCCAAGCTCAAAACCGGCGAAGCCATCGAAAAACTCCTCGGGCTCCAAGCCAAAACCGCTCTCGTTATTCGGGATGGTCAGGAAATCGAGATCCCAGTCAGTAAAGTCGTAGTGGGCGATATAGTGATCGTCAAACCTGGGGTCAAAATCCCGGTCGACGGTGAGATTATCAAAGGTGACAGTAGTGTGGACGAATCCATGCTGACCGGTGAACCACTCCCTGTCGACAAAGGAGTCGGGGACAAAGTGATTGGTGGCACCGTCAACTTACAGGGGATGTTCCAATTCCATGCGACAGTAGTAGGTGAGGGCACCATGCTTTCGCAAATTATCAAAATGGTAGAAAATGCCCAGGGCAGTCACGCCCCGATCGAAAACTTAACCGATCGCATCTCTGCAGTCTTTGTACCAATTGTTCTAATTCTGTCAGTGGTTGTCTTTGCTACCTGGACTATCGTGGGCAATCCCCTCCTAGGGCTACTTAGCTTTGTCGGTATCTTAGTCATTGCTTGCCCCTGCGCCTTGGGACTTGCGACCCCCACCGCCATAATAGTCGGCGTAGGTAAAGCTGCTGGTCTGGGTATACTGGTCAAAAATGCCGAGAGTCTCGAAAAGTTGCGCGCTGTGGATTACATCGTACTCGACAAAACAGGCACGCTTACCAAAGGTCAACCAACTGTCACGAGCATTTTACCTACATCTATAAATTTCCCCATTCTTGCCTCACTCGAAAATTTGTCTGAGCACCCCCTCGCCCTCGCCATCGTTGATAAGGCCAAAAAAGACAATGTCAAACTCTCAGAAGTGTCTGATTTTAAAACTATCCCCGGCCAAGGTTTGCAAGGCAAGATAAGCAAAATTACATACTACGCCGGCAACGTCAAATTAATAGACTCACTCGGGCATGCCATCGACCACTCCATTATAGAAAAATTTGCGAGTGAAGGTGCTACTCCCATCATCCTAGCAACGAAAAGCGAAATCATTATGTATCTTGGCATTAGTGACACTCTCAAAGACGAATCTGTCCAAGCCATCAAAGACCTGCACAAATTAGGTATCAAAGTGGCCATGCTAACCGGAGATCACAAATTGACGGCTCTGCATATCGGCAAGTCAGTAGGTATCGATAAAGTCATCGCAGAGGTTATGCCAGGGGACAAAGCTTCCGAAGTGAAAAAGCTGCAAGCCGAAGGGTACAAGGTCGCCATGGTAGGAGACGGAGTCAACGACGCCCCCGCGCTCGCGACCGCCGACGTCGGGATCGCCATGGGGACAGGTGCTGATGTAGCTATCGAGTCCGCGGGACTCACGCTCCTAGGTGGCAATCTCGCGCGTCTTCCCCAAGCCATCAAATTGTCTCGCCTCACGTTTCGCGTTATCAAACAAAATCTGTTCTGGGCATTTGCCTACAATATCATTGGTATCCCCATCGCCGCCGGGATCCTTTATCCCCTTTATGGCATCATGCTAAACCCTGGGATTGCTGGAGCCGCTATGGCATTCTCTTCTGTCTCAGTAGTTACCAATTCATTGCGCTTAAAAGCCGCACGCATATAATAGGAGCATCAATATGAATCTTTGGTTTATCTTTTTAACTGGTCTAACTAGTGGTGGCGTGACTTGCGCCGCTATGCAAGGCGGCATCCTCGCCTCCACTATCGCCAATCAAAAAAAGCTCAAAGTTGAACCAGGTTTTGGTGCTGACGACTGGGGCGGAGTCGCCGCCTTTTTAACTACCAAACTCATCGCCCACGTCATCCTCGGATTTTTCCTCGGCTGGCTGGGGTCCGCCATCTCTCTTTCCCTCGGCGTGAGATTATTCTTCCAAGGATTCGCCGCCCTCTTTATGTTTGCTTCCGCCATGAATCTGCTGGAAGTTCACCCCATTTTCCGTTATGTTGTTGTTACTCCGCCAAAGTTTGCCCGGCGCCTCATCAAAAATAACATGCCCACCGACCGTCTCTTTGCGCCTGGACTCCTCGGCTTTCTCACGGTCCTGATCCCTTGCGGAGTGACCCAAGCCATGGAGGTTTTAGCCATTAGCTCTGGCTCTAGCGTGCAGGGCGCGCTCATTATGGGTAGCTTTGTCCTAGGTACAGCCCCCATGTTTGTCTTAATTGGGCTTGCAACTGCCAAGCTTTCAGAGGTCTGGCGGGTTTACTTCCTTCGTACTGCCGCCGTGCTTTTAATCGCCATGGCGCTCTACTCAATCAACGGAATCCTCCAGGTTAGCGATAGCAACTATTCGCTAGAGCGCATAGGTCCAAGAATAGTAAAACTTTTGCCACCCTATGACACAACCCCTCGCAGTGTGACACCTACTCCTGCGCTAGTCGACGGGGTCCAGCCAGTCACCATCAATATCTTAAATAGTGGCTACTCACCTAGACGCTTTGCCGTCAAAAGTGGTGTACCGGTCAAACTCACAGTAAATGCGGGCGAGGTTTACTCTTGTGCCACCGCATTTACTTTCCGCGCCTTTGGCATCAACGCTTTTGTTAAACCCAATACCAACCAGGTCTTTACCTTTACTCCCGACAAAAAGGGCCTCTACACTTTCTCCTGCTCGATGGGCATGTATAGTGGCACCATGGAGGTGATCTAATGCGATTAGGAGTTAATTATGTTTAATTTTTTCAAAAAGAAACCATCTGGTACCACAATCACACTCCGACTCAGTGGCCTCCACTGTTCATCTTGTTCCCTCAACATCGACTCCGAGCTAGAAGACTTACCCGGCGTCCTCTCAGTCTCTACTAGCTACGCCAAACAAGAATCCGTCATCACCTACGATCCCCAAATGGTTGCACCAAAAGAGTTTATAAAAATCATCACCAGCCTCGGATATAAAGTAATATAATGTGCAAATGAAACTCTTCCTCGCCTCGCTCGCCAGTGAAACACTGGACCTTGTTCTCCCACTCCTTCCCGACAAACCACAAAATTTGAAACTCGCTTTCATCCCCACTGCCGCCGATCCCTATGGAGATATCCCCATGCCCTGGATGACTGCCGATCATGACAAATTAGTTTCCATAGGATTTATGGTCACAGACTATGATATTAAACGCAAAAATGTAGATCAACTTCGTAGAGATTTATTTCAATTCCAAGTCATTTTTGTCGCCGGCGGCAATACTTTTTATCTACTCAACGAGGCGAAAAAATCTGGTTTTCACACTGTCATCAAAGAACTTGTGGATCAGGGAGTTGTCTATATCGGTGCGAGCGCAGGCTCCTGTCTTCTGTGTCCCACCATCAAACACGTCACCCTCCTCGATCATCCCGAACAGGTTCCCGAGCTGACCGACTACACTGCGCTAAATCTCGTGCCGCAACTCATTATCCCTCACTATGGCCGCGAAAAATATCGTGCCCGCCACGAGCAAATCAAAGTGGATTACGGAGATAAAATTTTATTCCTTCGCGACGACCAAGCAATAGTTGTAAACGGTGATAAAATCGAGATTGTTACAAATCAAGGAGACATATGAAAAAAACTATAAAATTGAATAGTGGCTATGACATGCCAACCTTCGGCCTTGGAACCTATAAATCCGAACCATCAAAGGTGGGGGAAGCCGTCAAACATGCTCTCTTAGATGCAGGATATAAACATATAGACGGAGCAATGATTTATGGCAACGAGCAAGAAATAGGCAGAGCGTACGGCGAAGTTTTTAAAACAATTAATCGAGAAGATATCTTTATCACTAGTAAACTCTGGAATACCGACCACGCTCCAAAAGATGTGGAAGTTGCCTGTCGTAAAACACTGTCCGATCTCCAGCTAGATTATCTAGATCTCTATCTCATGCACTGGGCAGTAGCTTTTAAGCACGGTGGGGAGCTCCAGCCAGTAAAAGACGGTATAGCTGTCACAGAAAAAATATCAGTTAGGGAAACTTGGGAAGCTATGGAGAGATTGGTAGAAGATGGTCTAGTCAAATCCATTGGTGTAGCCAACTTTAATACTGGCATGATCCTTGATCTTTTGTCATATGCAAAAATCAAACCAGTCATAAATCAAATCGAAGTACATCCGTACAACACGCAAGTGGAACTAGTCAAATTTTGTCAGAAGCTCGGCATCGTAGTTACCGCTTATTCACCACTTGGTCGAAAAGGGGCGCAGGGTGTGACAGGTCCTAGTATTTTTGAAGACAATCTCATCCACGATTTGTCAGTCAAGTACACTCGCCCGCCAGCACAAATTCTTTTAAACTGGGGCATGGCCCATGGCATGGTCGTGATCCCAAAAAGCGTAACTCCAGATAGAATCAAGGAAAATATTGGAGCATTAGACTTTGAACTCTCCGAAGGTGATGTGAAATTGATGGATTCACTCAATCGTGACTATCGCTACATAATCCCTAGCAGTTGGGGCATCCCGTACTTTAAATAAATATTCCGATGAATCGATTCATCGGAACAAAAATTATGACAATCAAAGTAGATAATTCCAATACTATTAAAAACCCTGTCGGTCGATTTATGGTGGCAGTCGGAGCAGTCATCGCAAACGGCAAAGGTCAAATCCTGCTAATTAAAAGAAGTCACAAACTAGATTGGCACCCAGGTGAATGGGAGATCATGTATGGGCGCCTCGCTCAGCACGAGGGCACTCTAGATGGACTCGCGCGCGAGCTCAAAGAAGAGCTGGGTATCACTGTCGTTGTTGGTAGGCCGCTCATCAGTTGGCATATCTACCGCGGTCACGAAGAAACTGCAGAGAACGAGTTAATTGGAATTACCTTCGTTGCCACGACAAATGATGTCGAGGTTAAATTGTCAGACGAACACGAAGAATATCGCTGGGTCAGCCCAGAGGAAGCTCTAGATCTCATCAAAGTTGATGGTATCAAGCGCGATATCAATGCATTTATCAACCTGCAAGGACAGTCCTCGCAGGTGTAACAAATATGTCACACATCAGCCACGACGAACTAAATAAAAAAATCGAAGCCGCCAGCCAGCTAGTTACAATCAGCGGCATCTACAAACACTACAAATATCCAGAACGCAATTATTTAGTTGAAAAAATTTGTATTCAGGAAGCTACAGAAAAACTCTGTGTCGTCTATCACGATTCTAGCGTCTCAGATGCCCCGAGCTTTGTCCGCGATCTCGACTCTTGGCTAGAAACGGTGCAGTGGCAGGGGGCTATTGTGCCTCGCTTTAAACTAGTTCATACTTAATCCATGAAGATCCACTGGCCATGGGCACCCAAAGATAATTATCTAGTATTACTTGGTTTAGTTGTCGTCGCCCAAGCCGCTGGTGGCATCGGTTCACTCTTCACTTTCCCCGCGATCTCTAGTTGGTATCTCTATCTAACCAAACCATCATTTAGCCCTCCCAACTGGGTCTTTGGTCCCGTTTGGACCCTGTTGTATGCGCTCATGGGCATCTCCGCATACCTCGTGTGGCGCAAAGTCCAATTCCGTAAAAAAGGTCAGGCCTTTTGGCACGTTTACTGGACTCAGCTGGCATTGAATGCTCTATGGTCCATCCTCTTTTTTGGCCTCAAGTTTACTGGGCTTGCATTCATTGAAATCCTGGCTATGTGGTACTTTATCGTGCGGTCAATCCAAACAAGCAAAAAAATCGACAAATGGGCAAGCTACTTACTCTACCCCTACCTTGTGTGGGTCAGTTTTGCGAGTCTCTTGAACCTCGCCATTTGGTTTCTCAATTAAATCTAGGTGTTAAAATGCTATCTATGCCTTCCGAATTATTATCTGTCATCATCGCAACCGTGATCATTAGCTCGGGCTCCTTTGTGGGCGTCCTCACCCTCGCCATGTCCCAAAAATTCCTCAGCAAAATCCTCATGTCACTCGTCTCACTCTCTGCCGGCACCATGCTGGCTGCAGCGCTACTGCATTTGCTCCCAGAGGCCATTGACACCCTCGGCTC
This sequence comes from Microgenomates group bacterium, assembly GCA_049286965.1. GTDB lineage: Bacteria > Patescibacteriota > Microgenomatia > UBA1400 > UBA12108 > CAJAUT01. The sequence goes on from JBAQEX010000051.1 coordinate 12,049, forward strand.
TACCGTCCCGTTTGAACTTGCTTTAGGTTCATTCATTGGGTTTTTTATCTTGGAGCGTTTCCTCCACTGGCGACACTGTCATGACAAAGACCACTTGACCAAGCACACGATGGGGACCATGAATCTGATCGCCGATGCTCTCCACAATTTTCTCGATGGCGTCCTGATCGCCGCCGCATTTGCCTCGGGCAATGGACTTGGGCTTGTAGCTACCTTGGCTATTGCCATGCACGAAATCCCGCAGGAGATCGGGGACTTTGGAGTCTTGCTCCACTCGGGCTTCACTAGGCGCAAAGCTCTTTTATATAATCTCTTAGTCAGTCTCACTGCGATCCTGGGCGGAATCCTCGGATACTTCGCCAGCCACGCCATGACCAGCTTTGCCCATCTCCTTGTACCAATCGCAGCTGGAGGGTTTATCTATATCTCAGCTGCCGACTTGATCCCCGAGCTAAAAAACGAAAACTCCACCAAAAAAACAATTGCTATGGTTGGGACTTTTCTTTTTGGGGTATTGATAATGTATCTCGTCAAAGAATAAGTACATCAAAATAGGTCATAGAGTATAATATCCTCATGAAAATGCGTATCCACAAATATCTAGCACATGCTGGGGTCTCATCACGGCGCCACGCCGAAGAGATGGTAGCCAAAGGCGAAGTCATGATAAATGGGAATGTGGCAAAGATCGGTCAAGTAATCGAGTCCGATACAGCCAAAGTCTCTGTGGGTGGCAAAGCTATCGAGCTCGACAAAGTACTAGTTTATTATCTCCTCAACAAGCCTCGTGGCGTCGTCTCTGCTGTCACTGATCCCGACGGTCGGCGCACCGTCACTTCCCTCGTCCCTGGAGGTCATCGCCTCTACCCCGTGGGACGACTGGACTTTGACTCCGAAGGCCTCATGCTTTTGACCAATGATGGTGACTTGGCTTACAAAATGACCCATCCCAAGTTTGAAATAGACAAAACTTATCACGTGCTTGTCAAAGGCGTAATCCCCGAAAAATCTATCGGCTATCTAGAAACTGGTGTCACTATCGAAGGTCAAAAAACTGCGCCCGCCAAAGTCTCAATCGCTGAAGCACAAACAAACAACACCTGGATCGACATCACGATCCATGAGGGGCGCAACCGCCAGATTCGCAAGATGTGCGAGGCTGTAGGCTATCCAGTGCTACGCCTCATCCGTACTCACTTGGGTCCTTGGCAGCTAGGCGATACTCCAGTAGGCAAATATCGCACTCTCAAACCGTCCGATGTCGTGTTAAAATGACTTGTTCAACCTTGTTTGATTATTGTTATTTGATTATTGGAGCTTAAAAAGTGTACGTCACTATCATCAATGATTGCCACGACCCCCTCACCATGAATCGCCAGGCGGTCCGCGCTGCCACATTTTTCCCTGCTACCAACATCTCGACAGTCGCTGTCGGGAATTATGCAGATTTAGAAGCTAGTGGTGTGATCATCGACACCATCGACGCTGCCATGGACGAGCCCGGGATCATCTTGGCCAACGTGGCTCCCCGCCACGGCAAAGCCAAAAAATGGCCCAATGGTACCCCCTTTGGTCACATAAAATATCAAAACACCCACATCTTTGCCACCGTCGATGGAGCCACACTATCCCTCATCCACAAATATGGACTTGCCAAAGAGATTGAGGTTTACGACATCCCCACCGTTTTAGACGCCATGATCAAACACGGGAAATTGGCAGAACATCTGCGCGACCCGATTACCAATACGCAGTTTCGCAGCTACGAATTCTTGCCTCGTGTCGCCAAGTGGTACATGAATGGGGTCGATTTGCCATTTGAAACCCATCCTCTCTCCGATTTTCTGCCTGCTCCCCTGGCAGTTTGGTATATCGACAATTTTGGCAACTGCAAGACTACTGCCTGGGCAGCTGACATCAAACATAAAGCAGGAGAGACTATCAAAACCCAGTGGGGCGATCTCACGTGCTACGAACGTCTCAAAGACGTACCAAATGGTGAGCCTGGTGTGATTGTAGGGAGCTCAGGTTACCGGAACAATCGTTTTATCGAAATTGTGGTCCAAGGGGAGTCAGCCGCAAAGAGATTTGGCATTAAAGTGGGTGATAAACTTGACGCTTAGCACTCTATTGTGTAAACTGCCAAAGTATGAGCGAATTAGTACAAGTTAAAACACCAAATATCTATCATATTCCTTTGATCCCCGTGCGCGATGTGGTTGTCTATCCAACCAACGAAATAGTCCTCACCTTTGGTCGCAAGAAATCGATCCAGGCTATAGACAGAGCCATGTCGGGCGATAAATATGTGGCACTTTTCACCCAAATTGATAGCAAGGTCGACGACCCAGACATCAAAGACCTCTATAACGTAGGTACGCTCTGTGTTGTCGAGCGCACCCTCAAAGAGGGTGGCGAGCAGAATGCCCTCGTCAAGGGGGTCGCTCGTATCAAATTGAATCGCCTAGAATCCGACTCGCCAGTTCAGATAGTTGAGGTTGTGGAGCTCATAGAAAATATGGAGGTAACTCCAGAACTAGAGGCTCTCGCTCGTCATTTGACTACTCAGTTTCGCGAAGCCGTAAACCTCGGCAAATCAGTCGAATTTACGAACTTTATGCGGCTCATGTCGGGAGTCGGATTGTCCGAGCTATCCGATCAGATCGCCTCCACCCTCTCATCTTCCATTGCCGATCGCCAATCGATCTTGGAAATGCTCGATTTGGGCAAGCGGTTTTACAAAATCAACGAACTCCTAGCCAAAGAACTCAAAGTATTAGAAATTGAAAAAAATATCGCCAACAAGACCCAAGCCAAGTTTAGCAAGAGCATGAAGGAAAGCATTTTGCGTGAGCGGATGAATACCATCAAAGCGGAGCTCGGTGAGGTCGACGAAGACGAAGCCGAACTAGACGATCTCCACGACGCAGTCCACAAACTCTCACTTGGCAAAAAAGAAAAAGAAAAAGTTCACAAGGAGTTTGATCGCTTGGACCGCATGTCTCCCAACAATCCCGAGTCCGGTTATATCCGCACTTGGTTAGAAACTGTGGTCGAGCTTCCCTGGGGAGTCTTGACTCCTGATCACGTTTCCCTCAAAACCGCAGAGCACGTGCTCAACGAAGACCACTACGGCCTCGAAGAAATTAAAGAACGCATCCTCGAGTACCTGGCCGTGATGAAGCTAAAAAGAGCCAAAGCCAACAACTCTGCGCTCCCTACGATCCTTTGTTTTGTAGGTCCTCCAGGCGTAGGTAAAACTAGTTTGGGTAAATCTATCGCCCGCTCGCTCAAACGCAAGTTTGTCAAAGTGAGTTTAGGTGGCATCCGTGATGAAGCCGAGATCCGTGGTCATCGCAAAACCTACGTGGGAGCTATGCCAGGTCGTATCGTCGAGGGCATCAAATCAGCAGGTAGTATGAACCCCGTCTTTATGCTCGACGAGATCGACAAGATCGGCAATGATTTCCGCGGTGACCCAAGCGCCGCGCTCCTAGAAGCCCTCGACCCCGAACAAAACAAAGATTTCTCCGATCACTACCTCGAGCTCCCAATCGATCTCTCTCGTACCATGTTTATCGCCACAGCCAATGTCCTAGACACGATCCCCTCGGCTCTGCGTGATCGTCTCGAAGTGATCCGTTTCTCTAGCTATACTAGGGTTGAAAAGTTTCACATTGGCAAAAAATACTTACTCCCCAAAGTGATCGAAAAAAACTCGCTCGCTTTCAAGGATTTAAAGATCGCAGACCCTGTCCTCAAAGATATTATCTCAAAATACACTCGCGAAGCTGGGGTGCGTGAGCTCGAGCGTGAGCTCGCCAAAATCGCCCGCAAAGTAGCAAAGTCAATCGCAGGGCAAGCTAGCAAAACGAAGCACAAATCTGCGGTAGTCACCCTGGCCAATCTCGCCAAATATCTAGGCCCCGTAAAATATAGCTCAACAATCGCCGAGAAAAAGAATCCAGTTGGCATGGCGACAGGTCTTGCTTGGACTAGTGTAGGGGGTGAGATTTTGTTTATCGAAGTCTCGACCATGCCTGGCAAGGGGACTGTCCAGATCACTGGCCAGCTAGGAGATGTGATGAAGGAGTCAGCCCAAGCCGCCTATACTTATGTCCGGAGTCATTACAAAGACTTTGATTTAAAACCAGATTTTTACAAAACCATAGACCTCCATATCCACGTCCCAGAAGGTGCCGTACCCAAAGATGGTCCTTCGGCTGGGGTCACTATGACGACAGCCATTGTGTCGGCCCTCACAGGGCGCGCCGTGCGCAAAAACTTTGGGATGACGGGCGAAGTCACGCTCCGCGGGCGCGTGCTCGAGATCGGCGGCCTTAAAGAAAAAGTCATTGCGGCCCATACTGCAGGGTTACGCGAGATCATCCACCCATGGGAAAACACTAAAGATTTAGAAAAAATCCCCGATGAAGTTAAAAAAGACCTCACATTCCACCCCGTCAAAGAAGTGTCTGAAGTGCTCAAACTCGCACTAGTTTAAACAATACAAATGCTCGGATTTTTCGCACGGAATTCTGCGGCAGACAGCGGGATCGGGAAATATTTATCACTTAGAACAAAAATGTGTCCAGCTTCCAATGCAATTTCACTAAGCCTTGTTAGTTCCGCTAACGTCGCAGCACTTGGCCTACCATTCGCGCAGTCCACTTGTTCCTTTGCAAGTGCTTCAGTACGTTCACGAGCAAGTTTTACTTCTTTTTCCCGAAGATATTCATCAGTATGTTCATAATCACGTCGATCGGCCAACTCTTGCCAATGTTCTAAAATTAGTTCATGAACACGATCTTCTTCGATTGTCATGCCTCCACACTACTCTTATCTCCTGGCTTGTATATAGCCAAAAATGCTACACTATTTATATATACATTAAACAGGAGGTTCTATGGCTATCGCACTCTCAAAAATCAAAGTCCAGGCCCAAACTGGTCTCATGTTATTTTATTCATTCCTTACCCTCATGGTTACCAATGTGCTAGTCATCTTTATCGCTAACGCCCTCTTTCCTAGCCAGGTAGTTTTGGGTAGTGCGTCAGTACCATTTTTGTGGGCTATCCACCACTCCATGTTCAAACTCTCTGTGATTGGCACTTTTATCATGTCTTTTGTGGCCTATTACGAATGGAAAAAAAGTACGACATTTACACCCAAGCAATGGATGATCACCTATTTTGTCGTCAATCTAGTGGGACTCTGGGGGATCACTAGATTTGCCGAGAATTTAGGACTAGGAGTGTCATCGTTTGGTGTCCTAATCATCCTCGCCATCGCGTTTGATTTCGCCCAGGCCATGTCCATGCTATCACTAGGCAAAGTCGTAAAGATGAAATAGTCTTATGATCAAATTCAAAGAATATTTCAAAAAAATGTGCGATGAAAACAAAGGTGTTTTCGATGAGTTTCAGTTCATCCACGATCTGTACAAGCAAAACCGCAAAGCGAATCAAGTAGTTTTCAACGAGCAGGGAGTAGCTGTCAGGCGCATCATCGAGGACTGGGACCGCAAGCTCTGTAGCCAGATGGAAAAGGGCAAGAACTCGACCTACTCCGCGCGCCTGTCCGAGAAGTTTTGGGGCGAGGTACGCTTGCGTTTCCCCATGATCGATTTTGTGGGAGCCACGATCAAATAGAATATCTCTCTGGTATAATTCACGCTGGTTGGCCCCATCGTCCAGTCCGGTTAGGACATCAGGTTCTCATCCTGGTAACATCGGTTCGAATCCGATTGGGGTCAC
>JBAQEX010000052.1:0-3083 GCA_049286965.1 Microgenomates group bacterium
GAATAGCGACTTCTGTATCACCAATCACGCTCTGGACCAAATGAGGCTCCATCAGGGTGCCACCATTGGCTATGGCGCCAACGGCGGAAAGCATCTGGATACTGGTGACGGCAATTCCCTGCCCAAATGATGAGGTGGCATAGTCAATATCTCCCCATTTGGTGCGCAATGCGGGAGTAATCTCCTCCTGGAGATCGATGCCAGTTTTTGTGCCAAACCCAAATTTTTTGATATACTCTAGCATTTTCTCCCCTCCTAGCTTTTGCTCTGTCCAGACCATGCCTACGTTGTCGGAATGCACGATAATGGACTCTGGTGTACCATTTGCCCGATATTCGTTGTTCCAGGTTTTGATAAAGTATTTGCCGATTGGATAGGGGGCACTGCAGATATCGCACTGATCACTTTCTTTGACTACTCCTTCGTTGAACGCGGCTGCCATCACCAAAACTTTGAAGGTAGAGCCAGGTTCGTAACTGTTTGCCACTGAAGGGTTTTTGTATAAACTAGCATCATACTGGTTGAAATTTGCGGGATCATACGTGGGCAGACTAGACATAGCCAAAATACCGCCAGTATAGGGATCCATGACAATCACCTCTCCAGAACTAGCTCCGTACTGAGCGATACCTTTTTGGAGTTCGGTATTGACTAGGTGCTCTGACCCTCGTTCTAAATAGAGTTTTAGGGTACGTCCGTCGCGGCCTGGCATGACTTGAAAATCTCCCACAAGCAAAGGGTTTCCACTGGCATCTTTGTCTTGTTTTTCGATCCTAGAGCGCCCGGCAAGCTCCCGATCATAAAAACCCTCCAGACCAAAATATCCAACCGGATTGCCCACATCATCCCGACCCACAAATCCCGTTAGATGAGCGGACATTGAGGCTTCAGGGTAACCTCTAATAAATGACTGGTCAAAAGTAAGGCCCGTGATATCAAGCTCACTTATTGCTGTCTTTTCTTTGACGCTGAGGGCACGGGCGAGGATGGAATAACCTGATTCTGAAAGTTTATCCAACATATTTGACTGGGTATTTGATTTTAATTCATCAAGCGCTAGTTTGAGTTTGGCCACGTCCGTAGCGATACTGGGATCATCGATTTTAAACTCCAAGAGAGGCATAATGCGGTCAACGATTGAGGAAGGTTTATCAACTACTGCTGGGTGATAGACACCTAGAGTAAAAACAGCTTGGTTTACCACCAGGGGGAAGCCGTCTGAGGTGAGGATCCCCCCACGAGAGCCAGTAACCACGTCCTTAGAGGTGTACTGATCGGTGGCTTGCGACGATAAATCACCCCCACGCACTACCTGCCAATAGCTCAGACGTAAAATAATGAGCGAAATACAAAAGAGAAAACCTAAAAATAGATACTTGATACGTTCATGCATAAGGGCATTATAGTCTAGCGAGATGCAACCGAGGAGACTGAGGGGAGTGCGGCGACTTTACCGGAACTGATAAACCCAGCTGCCTCGATTTTGCTACTGAGCTCTACGATGCTACCTGCGCTAGCTACTTCGGATTTGAGGATCGTGTTTTCATTTTGCAAGGCACTGATATCGCGACTAAGATTTGCTACTACGAGACTTTCATCGACGCTCCGATTGGTGAGGGTGACATTGCCGATTACGAGGACGACAATGATAAAACAAAAGAATTTGATTAGTTTCATGCGATCCTTTTGGCTATGCGTAATTTGGCGGATCTAGAGCGAGGATTTTTGGCTACTTCGGTAGTCCCTGGCTCTACTACGCCTTTAGTAATGATTTCGATCTGGCCGGCAGACTGAGCGTCGTTCATCCAGCTTTTGACAATCCGATCTTCCAGCGAGTGAAAAGAGATGGCCGCGATCACGCCACCTTCTTTTAAGTAGCTCAAAGCCGAGGGCAGTGCGGCTTTGAGCTCGAGTCTTTCACTATTGACAGCCATGCGGAGTGCCTGGAAAACTTTGGTGGCGGGGTGGATACCACGGGAGCGACCGACGGTTTGAATGATCAGATTTGAGAGTTGCTCAGTGGTTTCGATTTTTCTGATCAGACGCTGTGAGCAGATAGCGCTGGCGATACGTTTGGCATTGCTTTCTTCCCCGAGTGTCTCAAAAAGTTCGACCAGCTCATTTTTGCCGAGCCCCCCGATCAAATCGGCGGCAGTGACACCAAGTCTTTTGTCCATGCGCATATCAAGTGGGGCGTCGTAGCGGAAAGAGAAACCTCGCTCGGGGGTGTCGAGCTGATAGGAACTAACACCCAGGTCAAATAAAATGCCGTCAAACTTGCCTGCGAGGTGAGACCTCGTAGGGTCGAGAGCTTCGGAAAAAGCCATCTTGATGGGAGTAAACTGCTGGATAAATCCTGCTTTGGTGATACGCTCGATCGCAATATCCAGTAGCTCACCGTCGCGATCGATCCCGACTACTTCTGCCCCTGATTTAAGGATACCTAGCGCATGCCCGGCGTAGCCGAGGGTGGCATCGATATATCGTTTACCAGGAGATGGCTCTAAATAGCTAAGTACTTCATCTAGCATGACGGGGGTGTGGAGTGGATATGGCATATTTATATTCCTAGCTCCGCAAGTGATGATTCTAGTTCGGACTCTGAGGAGGTAAGTCCGTCAACATAAGCGTGGTAGGCAGATTTGTCCCAAATTTCGACCCGAGTGAGGGCACCAGCAAAGACGACGTCTTTTTTGATGCCGGCCAGATGGATGAGATTCTCAGGGAGGTGGGTACGACCGAGCTTGTCGGTATCAAGGGCAACCGCGTTGTAGGTAAGGAGGCGGAGGAAATCCCGGGCGGGCTTGCTGGTGAGAGGCAGCGTCTCGAGTTTGGAAACCAGTTTGTTCCAGGACTCACTGGTAAAGATAAATAGACAGCCATCAAGCCCTTTGGTGATGACAGAGCCAGGCGTGAGTTCGTTGCGGAATGTCTTGGGCACGGCGACGCGATTCTTTTCGTCTAATAAATGATAATATGTGCCTATAAACATATAAGTCTATCTCCCACTTTTTTCCACTACATTAAGAATAGATTAAGATGATATAGTTGTCAACGGTTTTGTACTAGCAAAATGTGGTTTG
>JBAQEX010000053.1:0-3942 GCA_049286965.1 Microgenomates group bacterium
GTGTATCAACCAGAAAGTGAGTTTCTTTGAGGGGGTCAAAGTCAAACAGGTGGTGGATACTACTGGGGCGGGAGATGCATTTGCTAGTGGGATGGTGGCGGGCGTACTGTATGGCAAGTCTTATGACCAGGCCGTAAGTTGGGGAGTAAAAAATGCGACGAGCGTGCTCAAATATATTGGCGCGAAGAGGGGATTGCTCAAACTGGGCGAGATAAATAGATAAATAGCTATCTTCCGATACTTTCTATATAAGCACAAATATCGGTTATTGTGACTATTGATTTCTTGTGCATAAAGCTAGATGAGGGTAATTTGCTTACCTTGGTATTGGAGGATATGGCATCGATCCAGTTGAATCCAGTAGTGCTACGCATTTCAACGTTAAATTGTTCTAGTAATTTATCTAGACCGGAATTTTCGCCTTCTTTATGCCTGTATCCGTCTACATATTTCTTTATACTGAATATCTGTGTTTCAGTTTCAATGATTTTTATTATTTTCTCAATTTGTAAATTTACGAGTCCCCAGCATGCTATATTGGCAGTAAATTTTGGCGCATGAATGGCTAATAGGTCAGTTGTATTTTTTAATAATTGGATCTGTTGAATTGTAACGTCTTTGTCATATCTATGAAACATCCAAGGCCCGTTATCTGGGTGATAAACTTGGGAATCATACCCCATATCAAACCAGTCTCTTTCGAGGGTGTAGTCGTAAATATTTGATTTATTGATATTTGTTAGTTTAAATTCAGCTCTATGATTCATAGTGCCAAAGATTTTAGCACTAAATCGAGTCGAGATAGGATTTGAGGACGCTGGCGGAGTTGTGGAGGTCTGCGAGTTCTTCGAGAGTAAGGGGTAAATCAATGACTGTTTCGACTCCACTGCGACCGAGGATGGAGGGAAGTGATAAAGCAATATCTTTGAGTCCGTATTGACCGGTAAGAACAGAAGACAATGGCATGACCTTTTTGCTGTCTCTGGCCACCGACTCGACGATATGACTAATCACTGTGGCGATACCGTAGTAGGTGGCGCCTTTGCCGCTAATGATTTTGTAGGCATCTTTTCTGGTTTGATCAATGGCCCACTTGATGTGGTCGGGCGACATTTCGGGGAAAGACATGAGGGGTTTACCACCAATTGTAGCCATGGAGAGCGGGGCAAAAGAAGAGTCGCCGTGCTCCCCTAAGATATAGGCATGAATACTGGTTGAGTTGATGCTGATATTTTTGGAGAGGTGAAGTCTGAAGCGGGCGGTATCGAGGAGAGTGCCTGAGCCAAAGACACGACCGGCGGGAAGTTTTGCTAACTCGGTAGCTTTGATGGTCATAATGTCCAGTGGGTTGGTGACCATCAGGATCAGGGTAGAGGGTGCGTGTTTGACGATTTTGGGGATAGTGGACTTTAAAATATCCACGTTACCTTTAGTGAGGTCTAGTCTGGTTTGACCAGGTTTTTGGCCGGCGCCGGCTGTGAAGATGACGAGATCGCAACCACTTAAATCTTCGTAAGAGCTCGTGGCCGTGATTGTAGTGCGAGGATAAAAGGGGAGCCCATGTTCGAGATCGGCCTTTTCACCTTCGGCTTTTTTGATATCGCGGGAAAATAATACGAGCTCGGTGGTGAGGCCCTTTAGTAAAAGGGCGTAGGCGGTGGTGACCCCGACGTGGCCAAGGCCAAAGATGGCGACTTTGAATGATTCACGTTTGAGCATTACTACTAATATAGCATTTTATATCTATTTAACGGAAATTTTTACCTCCGGTACATTTTTCTTTCAGGCATGTATGGCTTGCCTGCTGCGCGTCGCGCATAGTATCGCTTGATGGAAAAATGTAGTGTCGGAAAAATTTGTTAAACAGATATGACTCTAATAGACACCTATCTTACTTGATGTGGTACGATATTTGAGTTATGAGTAAAACATTTCAGATCGCGATTGATGGGCCAGTGGCAGCTGGGAAGGGGACAACGGCAAAGATGGTGGCGGCGAGACTAGGATTCCTTTATGTTGACACTGGAGCAATGTATCGAGGACTGACATTGTATACGATAAGAAAAGGAGTGGATTGGGTAAATGAAATTGAGGTGGTTAAACTGATTGAGAATGATCAGCCGAAAGTAGAGTTGCGAGTGCCAGAAGGTGAGACAAAAGATGGGCGGTTGTGCACCGTACTATTAAATGGGGAAGATGTGAGCTGGAAAGTGCGCACAGAGGAAATTAGTCATGCAGTGTCTCCGGTTGCACAGTATGCCAAGATCCGAGATTATGTAAATAAATTGGCCAGGCAAATGGCAAGTGAGCAGGGAGTGGTGATGGAGGGTCGGGATATAACTGGGGTAGTGTTGCCTAGCGCTGACCTCAAGATTTATATGGATGCTGACCCTATGGAGAGGGCTACAAGGAGACATAGGGAGTTAATGACAAGGGGTGAGGATATTTCGCTGGAGACAGTATTTAGCGAGTTGGTTGAGAGAGATAAACGAGATATGGAGCGTAATTTGAAAAAAGTACCTGGTGTGTGGGTGCTCGATACGACTGGGATGAGTATAGACCAGGTGGCTGAAGTGATAGTCAAGCGAGTGGAGGAAATGAAATGAGGAAGAAGCGAGATATTGATGAAGAGATAGAGGCTGCCCCTGAGGGTGAAGCAGAACTAAGTGAAAAGGATCAGAAAAAAAAGCGACGAGCGGATGCGGTTGAAAAGAGGAAAAATGCGAAGAAGAAAGACAAAGTGGCGCGGTGGGGAGGATTGATCCTGCTTGGACTAATTATGTTTATTGGATTTTTACTTTGGGTGTCTGGGGAGATGAAACAAGATATTAAACCATTAAATAATTATACTATTACACCAATGGGCTCACAGGGTACATCATCGGTTATTGTGAAGTAGCGGCGGCTGTTTCTAGAATGGTCCCAGGTTTGGGCGTACAGTCAATTTTAGGAATGTTACCACTCAAAAAATATTCGTATTTGGGGATTTTGGTACAAGAAATATTGATTTTGACAAGACCTGTGGGGGTGGCAAAGGCAAGGCGCGGACCGACACCAAGCACTGCTTTCATGGTATGGGCCCAGATTGGTGAGGCTCCAGTAATGCCAGAGGCGACGGACGACATGGGAGTGTTGTCGTTGTTGCCTACCCAAGTAGAGATTAAAAGATCGCTAGTATAGCCAAAGGTCCAGTTGTCACGGAGAGAGTTGGTAGTACCAGTTTTGACGGCAACCCCCGGTCCTGGTAGATTGAGGATAGAATTTGTGCCAAAAGCAGGAGATCGAGCGCTTGCGTCTGAAAGAATGGAGTTGATTTGGAAAGCGACTGAGGGATCTAAGACTTGAGAACCGATGGGGTCTGGCCTTCCATCAAAGTCAAACCCCTGAGGACCTATAACAGAGATGATTGGATTGAATGGAATTTTTTTGCCACCGTTGGCAAAGACCGAGTACACACTGGCTAGATCCATCATGGTGACTTCGCCACCACCCAAAGTGAGAGAGAGACCAAACCGAGACGGATCATCCCAGGTTGTGATCCCCATTTGTTTGGCTAGAGTGATCATGTTGGAGACACCATAGGAATTTAAAAGTTTAACGGCCGGGATATTGTAGGAACTTGCTAGGGCAGTTCTGAGCGTTACTGTGCCGTGAAATTTGCCGTCGTAATTTTTGGGACAGTAATTTGGTTGCCCTTTGGAAGTAAAACAGACAGGAGAGTCCTCGATTTTGGAATTTGGATTCAACCCTGAAGAGAGGGCGAGGGCATAGGTAATAGGCTTGATAGAACTACCTGGTTGCCTGGATTGTAAGACAACGTTTACTTGTCCGTCATTTTTTACATCGTAAAAATCATGAGAACCGACCATCGCGAGAATCTCCCCGGTTTTTGGGTTTACGATTAGTCCGGCAGCATTTTGGACATGTAATTTTGTTAGTTTA
>JBAQEX010000054.1:0-2456 GCA_049286965.1 Microgenomates group bacterium
CGTCAAAGTACTCCAAAATCTCACCTCAATCCCCTCTTCACTTGTGATAGGTCAATACGATGGTTATCAAAGTGAAAAAGATGTCGCGCAGGGCTCCAAAACCGAGACCTATTTTTCCTTTCAAACCGAGTTAAACAACGATCGCTTCCGCGGTGTTCCCATCTACGTACGTGGCGGCAAATACCTCGCGAAGACTGCGACCGAAGTTGCTATCATTTTCAAAAACTCGCCAAATGTCCTCATCTATCGCATCCAGCCTAGTGAAGGCATCGTCCTGAAAATTATGACCAAAAAACCAGGCCACACTCTTGAGCTCGAAGAGTCGTACATGCAATTTTGTTACCCCCACGACGTCGATCTCCCCGATGCCTACGAGAAATTGATCGTCGATGCGCTCCGCGGCGACCAGACCTTTTTCAATGACAGTGATGAAGTCGATGCTCAGTGGGCTTTTACCGATCCATTGATTGCCAAATTACACGAAAATATGCCTTCCATCTATGCAAAAGGCTCATGGGGACCAAAAGACGATATCAACTGGCTCGAACCCTCCACCGCGTTCTGTGCTATTTAGAAACAGGATGTCCCCCAAACTTGCCTCTCATGGCCGACACCACTTTATCACGAAAATTCTCCGATTCTTTACTCGACCGTTTCCTCACTTCCAAAGATTCTTTTATTATCGGCACTTCTATCCCCAGTGCCTTTGCTGCGTCTATTGTCCACTCCCCTTCTCCTGTATGATCAATTTGAGAAGAAATATGTTCTAGTTTTGGGTCATCCTCTAGCGCTTCGGCAGTCCACCCGACCAGTTTCGACACAATCACCGAGTTGTGGTTATACAAATTGAAAACTTTTGCCAAATCAAACTCAAACTCACTCGCTTGCAGCACCGCCGCCCCCTCCGCGATCGCCTGCATCATTCCATACTCAATCCCGTTGTGCACCATCTTGGCAAAGTGGCCTGCTCCCGTCTTGCCAAAATACTGGAATGAATTTGGGGCGGCAATTGCCTGCCACAGTGGCATTAGTTCTTCAAACTTTACGCGCGCTCCTCCAATCAGCAAACACGCGCCATCGCGTGCTCCTTTAGGGCCCCCCGACACCCCAACATCCATATATTCAATCCCCGATTTTTTAAGTTCAGCCACCCTCCGCAAATCATCTTTGTAGTTTGAATTCCCGCCGTCAATGATCAAGTCACCGGGGTTTAGCAAGGTTCGTAACCTTGCAATCATTTCATCCACCACCGGCCCTGCCGGCAGCATCAACCAAATTATCCGTTTGCCTGGCTCTAGTTGCTCAATCATTTCCTCTACACTTCCCACGTTTGCTACATCATTTGGAGTCCTGTTCCAAGCCAATACCTCTATCCCCTTTTCTCGCATCGAGAGCACTAGTCCTTTCCCCATTTTTCCGAGTCCCACAAATCCGATTTTCATATCTTTAGTTTACTCTAGTTATATTAACTAATCATTAAGACTCTGGAAAAATTCGATGTCTCTCGCCACCACGCTGTCCCAGTTAGGTTTCATATTATGATCAGCCCCAGGATATACAAAATAATTTATAGTTTCTTCTTTCTCCTTCAAGGTTTTAGCTAGATTATCGCTCCAAGCTTTTGGTACTGCTTCATCATTCGTCCCCTGATGCAACTGCACAGGCATCTTGATCCACTCAAAGTATTTATCGATCGAGTAGTTAAACACGTCATAGTCTTTTTCAAACTCTGAGATTTGTCCCCGCAGCCATTTCCCACTATCACTAGCATCATCCGTATAGTAAAGAATGTTGTACGGAAACGGTTTCGAGACCGGCGCCCACAACGTGACCCCTTTCACCTTCCGGGAGACTCCCGGAAGGTCACCCTTTCCCAAAATCTCCGCGACCGAAATCATAATCTGCCCCCCATTACTATGTCCCCACAGATATATCGGCAGCTTCGTCGTGGCTTGCACACTAGCTATTAAATCAAGTATCTCCACAGGTTTCACTAGTCGTGCGCCAAGTCCATTTGGATCTTCACTGTCAGACTCTCCGTATCCAGAAAAGTCGGGCGCATAGGTGATATAGCCGTGCTCGCTAAAATATTTGGCTGCGTTGTGCGTCCCCATTCCCGTTTTATAAACCTCCCTTTCCACATACCCTCTCGCCATCACCACTACCCCATACACATCTCCTGCGCCTGCAAGGACTGTCCTCGCAGGGTAGTTTACCTCCCCGCTGATCCGCCTCCCCTCACTCATATAATAAAATTTATTCCCCACTACCTCTATCTTGCTCGCCACCCCACCTCGTCTAGCTAAATTTTCAAAACTATACTTTTCGTACGGCAATTCTTTTTTTACCACATCATTCACCCGCGCATTTATTATCCCCACACTCGCCAGCAACGCCATCACCCACTTAATTATTTTTGATAGCACGGGTTCTACCCCCCTTATCCTCTAAATGGT
>JBAQEX010000055.1:0-1905 GCA_049286965.1 Microgenomates group bacterium
TTGGGTGATCCTAAATCCCTTATTTCAACTAACGGTCATGAGTTTTGTGTTTGGTAGCATCTTAAAAATCCCTTCACTTGGGGTACCATTTATTATTTTCCTCTCTGTCGCCCTCTTGCCGTGGAATCTATTTACCCAAAGTCTCTCGTCTTCATCGGGTGTGCTGGTAAGCAACGCCAATTTGATCACCAAGATTTATTTCCCCCGGGAAATCCTGGTTTATGCCACGATCATCGCCAAGATGGTCGATTTTGCATTCTCGTGTATTGTGCTTGTCTTATTTCTATTCATTTTCCACATCCCCGTGACTATTTATTACCTCTGGATTATCCCCATCTTTATGATCCAGCTGATCTTTACCACTGGCATCTCACTGCTGGTCTCGGCTTTCAATTTGTTTTACCGCGATATCCAGTACCTCCTAAACCTGATCATCCTAGTGTGGATGTATTTGACCCCGATCATGTACCCTGTCGAGATCATCCCCGAGAAATACCGCTTTATCATGTCGCTAAACCCAATGGCTGTCATCATAAACGCATATAGACAAGTGATCCTGGGAAATAATCCGCCCAGCCTAGATAGCTTGGGTATAGCACTTGGCGTCTCAATCGCTATATTTTTTGTTGGATTTGCCACATTTAAAAAACTAGAAGGGAAATTTGCGGATTATGTCTGATATTACTTTTGCGATCAAAGCAGAAAATCTAACCAAGGAATATAGCCTCCAAAAACAGAGGACTTTTAAGGAGTTTTTGCCGGCTTTGTTCGCAGGGCATGAAACTCAGTCTCATTTCAAGGCTCTCTCACAACTCGATTTTACGCTTGAGAAAGGTGACTCGCTAGCAATCATGGGGCGCAATGGGAGTGGCAAGTCTACCCTCCTTAAAATCATTGCCGGGGTTACCAAGCCTTCTGATGGGCGGATCAGCGTGGGTGGGCGAGTGGCACCTCTCATTGAGCTGGGAGCAGGATTCCACCCAGAACTCACTGGGCGCGAAAATGTCTATTTAAATGGATCGATCCTAGGGATCAAAAGGCGAGATATGGACAAGCTATATCCGAGTATTGTCGAGTTTAGCGAACTAGCCCAATTTATGGATGAACCCATCAAACACTACTCTTCGGGCATGTACATGAGGCTAGCATTCGCGGTGGCTGTGGCAGAGACGCCAGACATCCTCTTGATCGATGAGATTTTGGCAGTAGGTGACCAAGCTTTCCAGCAAAAGTGTCTGGATAGGATGGCAGAGTTTAAGCACCATGGCAGTACGATGGTGATGGTGAGCCATAGCGTAAAAATGCTGAAGAAATACTGTACCAAGGGACTCGTACTAGACAATGGCAAACAAGTGTTTTATGGTGATATCGGTGAGGCCTGTGGTACCTATGAGAGTCTGAAATAACCTATTGCCCGTGGTTGTGATCCATAAAGTTGATGGCGTACATCATGATGGCCGGTGACATGAGAATGGTAGCCCAAGTAAACTCTTTCTTTTCAAGAATCTCAGAATAAGCAACAAAAGCAAAAGGAATGAGGGGAATCGCGTAGCGAGAGATGTCTGAGTGATGGATAAAAATGAGTGGGACAAAGTAGGTGAGCGAGAGCACGCCGTAACGCCAAAACTTTTTCCTAAACATCAGCAGACATGCTCCCAGATAAATTACATAATCGTAGGCGTTAATTTCCTGCCAAAAGGTCTCGACGTTTGCGGAGGGATAGGTAAAAGTCTGGAATGGGAGGGACTGGAGATTTTTAGTCAGTTTGATGGCGTCAAAGAAAGCAAAAAAATTGCCAGTCTGGAGTTTGTAGAAACTGAATACCATAAGCAACGCGACTGGAATGGAGAGATAGGGGTAGTAGGTCAGGATAATTTTTTTGAGGTCCCTAGACTGGAATAGCTC
>JBAQEX010000056.1:0-1949 GCA_049286965.1 Microgenomates group bacterium
GTATATAGGTGGTGAACTGGCTAGAGATTTAGTGACGCTCGGCAACTTCAAGTCAGCCTTATATATAGTACAATAGGACTCCGTATGAGCCAAAAATTGACAGTTAGTGTGGTGATCCCATCCTGGAATTCTGAAGTACAAATGAAGCAAAACTTGCCTTATGTTTTTGCCGCTGCCGAGCGCGTGTATGCAGAGATAGTGATAGTCGACGACAATTCAAAGCACGACAAATCGCCGGAGTATCTCAAATCACTCGGAGATAAGGTGCGTTTTTTCGCCAACAAAGGCAATGGTGGATTTTCCTATACGGTAAATAGGGGAGTAAAAGAAGCCAAAGGGGACATCATCATGCTCCTAAATACCGATGTCCGTCCTAGTCCCGATTGTTTTGAAAAAGTTCTCAAATATTTTGAAGATGACAGTGTCTACGCTGTGGGATTTAATAGTGGTGAAGCATGGATGGGCGGGGAGTGGCAAGGCGGATTATTCCATCATTTTAAAGTCGAGCCTACGGGCAAAAACAAGGACCATAACAACCCCAGTCTCTGGGCCTCAGGCGGACAAGCGGCATTTTCTCGAGATAAATGGCTCGCACTTGGGGGTATGGATCTCTTGTATAAGCCTTTCTACTGGGAAGATACCGATATGGGATATCGCGCCTGGAAAAGAGGCTGGCAAGTGCTTTGGGCGCCAGAATGCAAGTGTGTTCACGATCATCAAAAGAGCGTGATTGCCAGCAACTTTACGAAAGAGTTTGTCATGGCCACAGCCCAGCGCAATCAATTCCTCTTTATCTGGAAAAATATTAGCGATCCCAGTTACCTATTCAATCATCTCGTCCGCTTGCCTTATTATCTACTCAAGTATCCAGGGCCTGTTTTTAAAGCATTGTTGCTTTTACCTGCTGCTTTATCTTCCCGCGCCCATGAGAAACACTTCTGGAAACGGCAAGATCGGGATATACTTGCATCATGGGTCAGATAAATAGGGTTTTTCGCTACTTTTGTATCATCTTGATTTGTTTCGGGATCTACCTATCTCTCCAGTACGTGGCTCACGGTGACATCATTTTCCACACTGATATTGCCAGAGACTTTATGCTCATGCAGGAAATGTGGGAAAACGGCAAGCCTAGCTTGATTGGGGCCAAGATAGGGCCAGTCCAAGGCCTTTTCCACGGCCCCTTGTGGCTCTACCTCAACATGCCCGCTTTTATCTTGGGCCATGGAAACCCAGTAGTAGTGGGCTGGGGCTGGGTGGTCATGGAAGTCATTTTTTTGATTTCGACCTATTATATTGTCAAAGAAATATTCAGTCAGAACGCGGCCTTACTCGCCTCGCTTTTTATTGCCTCTAGATTAGCCTTTACCTCTCACCAATTATTCAACCCATCGGGAGCCATCATGTTGACTCCTCTCATGTTTTATCTGCTATGGAAATATTTCAAAGATCACAAGTCCAGATACCTCATTTATCTCTCACTGGTGCTTGGTTGTATTATCCAGTTCGAAGCCGCCTACGGCGTGCCTATGACGATATTATCTTTTATTGCTGTGGTTTTTGAGTCAATGCGACTTAAGAAATATTTTCATTTTCTGTATTTATCAGCTATTTTGCTACCGCTCTCTACCTATATTATCTTCGACCTCCGCCACAATTTTATCCAGTTCAGCTCACTCTTGACTTACATTACTTCGTCTAAAACAGTAGGCTTACCATTTGGAAACTTTTTATTAACACGTCTTAATTCCATGATTGATGCCAGTTTTGGATTCCTTGCCCCTTCACCAGCAATCTGGGGGAAAATAATCTTTCTGATTTTCCCCCTATTAGTCTTGGTCAAGGGGTCTCACATGCCAAGCAAATCAAAAATACCCTATGTTTTGTATAGTTACCTATTTTTTGGTTTCTGGCTAATCGCTTGTTTTTATCCAGGGAAAGTAGAAGGT
>JBAQEX010000057.1:0-3791 GCA_049286965.1 Microgenomates group bacterium
GAACATAACTGGGTGGTAATGGTTCGAGATGCTCGATAAACCAAGCCTGAGTATTTAATTTGTTAAAAGTGACGCAAGGCTGAAAAATGTCGAGATGGGAAAACCCCTCGTGTTTGACGGCTTGGACGATCAAATCCTTGGTGAGGGGAATACCCGCCGCGTAGCTGCGGCCCACCCAGGTAGCCCCTGCGGTCAGGGCGATGCCAAGGGGATTAATTGGGTGTTCGATGACGCCAAGTGGAGTAGAGCCGGTTTGGACGCCTTCTGATGTAGTTGGTGACGCTTGGCCTTTGGTTAGCCCATAAACTTGGTTGTTGTGTACGAGCACCGTGAGATTGACATTTGTTTTGGCGGCGGCGATAAAGTGACCCATCCCCTCTCCGTAGAGTCCGCCATCCCCTCCCACTACGATGACGGTCAAATCGTGGTTCGCCATGGCAATGCCTTCGGCAATGGGGATTGAGCGGCCGTGGAGAGAGTGAAAGCCGTAGACTCTGACAAAATCGGCCATGTTGCCACTACAACCGACGTCAAAGACAACCACGAGTTTTTCCTCGGGGATGTTTAACTCGGTAATGGCCATCTTCAGTGCTCCCCAGATGCCAAAATCGCCGCAGCCTGGGCACCAAGTGGGGAAGATGGGGGTGCGCAAGTTCATTTAACACCTCCCTGGACATAGGTCACGATATCTTGCGCATAAAAAGGCCGGCCGTCGTAGCGACTCAGTCTCTCTTTAAACTCGATTCCCGTGTGCTGTCTGATCAAACTTTCGGCTTGGCCCGTGGCGTTGCCTTCAACCATGATGAGGCGTTTACTACTTTTGGCTAGACTAGTAAATGTCTCTGCATCAAAGGGGGCGAGGCAGCCAAGTTGGATAAAATTGGCGGTATTTGGCCTTGCTTGGTTTAGCAAATTGAGAGTATGCAGCATGACTAGTTTGGTAGAGCCCCAAGAGACAAAAGTAATGTCAGCCTCTTTTGGCCCGTACAAAATAGGTTTGGGGAGATATGAGGCAATATTGTCTAGTTTGCGCAATCTTTTATCGATTTGAGCCTTGGCCATAACGGAGTCTTCGGTGGCGTAACCATACTCGTCGTGTTCGTAGGAATTGGTCAAACTGAGGCCGTGGGGCGACCCAGGGATGGACCTGGGCGAATAACCTGAGTCACTCATGGCGTAGCGTTTGTAACTATCGTCACTGGGTAAATCTGTGGCTAAATTGTATCTTTTGGTTGGATATTTGGTTTCAAACTGAGGGACACTCATGGAGGATTCGATCAAGTATTTGTCGGTGAGTAAATACACTTGGGTGTGCCACTGCTCGGCCAGGATAAAGGCCAGGCGCGTCATGGTAAAACATTCTTCGATATCACCTGGGGCAAGGACTATTTTGCCAAACTCGCCGTGGCCCGCGTGCAACACAAACTGGAGATCGGCCTGGGCGGTCCAAGTAGGTAAACCAGTAGCGGGACCGGGCCTTTGCCCCACCATAATAACTAATGGGGTCTCGGTGATGGCGGCCAGGGATAACCCTTCGACCATGAGCGCAAAGCCCCCGCCGGAGCTAGCTATCATGGACCGAGCTCCAGCGTAGGAGGCGCCGATGGCTTGGTTGATGGCGCCAATCTCGTCTTCGGAATGTTTGACCACGATAGGATAACTTTTTTGTGCATCGGCCAAAAATTCAAGCAGTGAGGTCACTGGAGTCATGGGGTAGCCCGCATAAAACTGGA
This sequence comes from Microgenomates group bacterium, assembly GCA_049286965.1. Taxonomy (GTDB): domain Bacteria; phylum Patescibacteriota; class Microgenomatia; order UBA1400; family UBA12108; genus CAJAUT01. The sequence goes on from JBAQEX010000057.1 coordinate 1,734, forward strand.
TACCACCAGCCAGGGCGCCCAGCCCCACGGCTTCGTTGCCCGAGAGATAGATTTGATCTTGTTTAATGGGGATGATAGCTTTGTGGGCGGTTAGATGGTGAGCTTTGGCATATTCGTACCCTTTCTCGGTCGCGAGCTGATCTTTTTGGACTACCTCTTCCCCCTTTTTGATAAATGTTTCTTTAATCAAGTTGTGGAGCAGCGATATGTCGAGCCCCATGAGATAACAACTAGCCCCGAGCGCCACCATGTTGGCAGCCAGTCCCGATCCCGTAAGCTCAAGAGAGATAGGATACATAGGGAGATCGATCACGGTGCCGGGAACCGCGAGTTTGTCCCAATCTAGTTTGACTTGGGTTTTGTCGACTAAAATAATACTATTTTGGGAAAGTTCGTCTAGGTGGAGAGTGATGCCATCAGCATTTAGGGCTACCAAGACGTCTAAAAGTTTTTGCTGGGTGGTAACCTGAGATGAGTCGGTTGTGACTTGGAGGCTGTTGTGACCACCGCGGATCAAAGAGGGGTACTCCCCGTAACTAAAGACATGGAGACCATGACGCATGGCTAGCTTGGCATATAGCGTGCCGGTGACGGCAATCCCACCCCCAGCTAGTCCCGCAATCTTCCAATTGTTCATATATCTATCATGACATAAATTTTGAGATTTGGTTAGGAACGTTTGAGATCGGCGGCAATTAGCTGATCCTTTGTGACAAAAAGTGGGTTAATTTCGAATTCATTTAATCCTTTGGTTTCTAAAACAAGGCAGGCAAATTTGAGGATGCCCTCTATGAGGAATTTGGTTTGGGATTCGTTTAAGAGACTAACCAATTTGGTGGTGTGCAGGACTGAGCGGATTTGAGTGGCATCTACTGGCAAAAAAAGGTAAATCCGATCGTCGTAAGTGTCGGAGAGTGAGCCACCTAGCCCGACAGCTAGATACCAACCCCAGACAGGGTCGTGATGAGCGCCAAGCAAAACTTCGACCCCAGTCTTGATTTTTTCTTGAAAGACCACGTCGCTCCCCCACTGCGTGAGTTTTTGATAGGCGGCGAGACTGGTTGATGCGTCGATGAGGTCCAAAATAACAGCGCCAATTTTACCTTTGTGTTTGATCTCGAGATTCGTAGTTTTGGCAATGAGTGGGTAGGTGAGGTCTGCCAGTTTGGGCAAATCTGACTTTGAGGTGATGATAATAGATTTAGGGGTTTTGAAGTCATAATCTTCAAGTAATTTCACAGTATCTTGATAAGAAATGGGGAAAGGACGGGTTTGACCTGCCACAGTAAGTGATGAGAATTTCGCCTGATTTTGCGCTAATTTGGCTTTATATAGCAACTCGAGCGTCTCGGCAATCTCGTTGGGGTAGCGCGTCACAATGACACCAGATTGTTTCAATTGAGTGCGATAAATTTCCTGTTCATCGCCCCCTGCTAGACAAACAAACAGTAGATGTTTACCTCTTTTGCGGGTCAGAACTTTGGTGATGCCCGCCATATCTGTAACCGCTTGCTGAGTCACGATCACGACAATTGTGTCGAGGGATAAATCTTGCGTGGACAGGGCCTGCTCAAAATCTGCTGGGGTGGCGTCGCCTAGGAGATCGAGGGGTGGGCGTGACATGGGGATGCCAGCTTTGATGATTTCGTCAGTCAAGACGACGCCAGGGCCCCCGGCATTGGTCACGATCAGGAGATTGTCTGGTAGATAGTGAGATTTGCTTGCACCTACACTGGCTCTGACCAATTGCTCAAAATTGGCGACCTGGACAATACCCGCTTGGAGACAAAGTGAATCTAGTAAAACCTGCGAAGTCGCGAGGGCGGCGGTGTGAGACAGTGCGGCTTGGCTCCCCTCTTTGGTCGTGCCGCCTTTGAGGAGGAAAATGGGTTTGCTATGGCTAAGCTCGGCTGCAAGGGTGAGGAATGTTTGGGGACTGGTGAGAGATTCCAAATAGATGGCAATGACTTTGGTTTGCTCATCGTGCATGGCATACTCTAGTACATCATTTTCGTCATATCCCGTCATGTTGCCCAGGGAGAGCGCAAACGATACGCC
>JBAQEX010000058.1:0-3228 GCA_049286965.1 Microgenomates group bacterium
GATTTCCAGACCAAGCTAACCAACTATTTAACCTGGTACAATAACTCTCGGCCACACAGTTCGCTAGGATACCAAAGTCCGATGCAATTTATACAGGCAATAGTCCAATAAGTGTGCGAGTCATACACGACCCACATTGCACGCGAGTTGCGAGTATAATTCATTTTAACTCGCGGCAACGTCAGATACACACGCGACGTTAGGCGAAATTCAAGAAATATACTATGAAAAACAATATTTTCGAATTCATTTTTTCAACATTTCATTCAACTTTCGAGTTCATGAGTTCAAACCTTTCCAATTATCAAGAATTTTCAAGATCACTGTCCAAGCAGATCCAGGTCAAGGAAGGTGGGAATATTCAATATAGTTTTGACGTCGAGCTCGACAGGATTATCAAAAATAAAATCAAGGAATTTAATATCTCTGGAAAGATTTTTTCCGAAGAAAGTGGATTTTTTGAATTTGGTAATAATGAGTACAGGGTAGTTTACGACCCATTCTGTAATAGCTCTCTAGCCTCCAAAACATTTCACGAGGCGGCAGTTGGCATCTCGGTATTTGGGTATGACTATGGTTTTATCACCTCCGCTATCATGGACTACCAAACTGGCATTGTGGCTATCGTAGAAGGCGATAAAACCAATTATTACCAAATTCAAACTTCGGAAAAAATCGTTTTTGATAATCCTGCTCATGATGATCTTGAAAATTCATGGGTCGTAGCGACCCTGGAGAGCCAAGAGGAAAGAAAAGGTTTGAACAAGTTGAATGAAATATTGCAAAAATCAAAGCGGATTATTATCAGTAGCGGTCACATCTACTGGCTCAAACTAGCGACTGGTTTCGTCGACGCCTACCTCGATCCGATCGGTGGTGAAGCGCTTTACGAGATGTTTGCCTGCACCGTGGCTCAAAAAGCTGGGTGTGTTGTAACCGACTTGAGTGGTAAGCCGTTTGACGCTACTGATAATTTAAAAGAATTCGAAATTAATCGAAACTTTACCTATTACCCCATCGCCGCTCGTACTCAAAAACTTCATGCAGAATTACTCCGTAGCCTTTCATAGTATATTTCTTGAACTCAAGGGGACGCTGCACTTTCGCTCGGATAGTGGGGGAGATTGTACTATCCTCGCTCACCCTCGCCTAACTAGCGTGTATGCGGTTCGGACTCAGCTCGTCCTCACCCAGATTGCTCGACTGATGCGAGTATAATCAATTTTATCAGTCGGCAACCTCGCATACACGCGCGACGTTAGGCGAAATATATTTGCTCAATCATTGACAGTCGCCACAAAGTAGCCCAAAATACAAACTATGAAAATAATCCAATTCTTTCTTCGCATTATCGGCTTGGGTTTCTTTGTGGCGGGGTTATTTTATTTTCTTGGGGCAATAAATAGCATTGTCGTGACCACCAACCTATTTGCCGTAGTTCTTCGCATTGTTAATGGTGCTGCTTGGTTAATTGCCGGATATGGCTTACTTCGACTTCAGAAGTGGTCTCTCCATGCTGTCGCAGGATTGATTGTGCTATTTATTGCCACTGCTCTGTTCAACTGGTATGGTTCGGGGGTTGCCCCCACAGAGATTAGTCGCCTCGGATTACGACCTCTCGGGTTTCTAATAGTTTTGTTCTTCCTTCTCCTCGCCAAACAAAAAGAGTTGTTCAATAATTCGAAGCAACCAAGAAAAAAATAACCCATCTATAGATCTCGCAAATATACTTACTCCCTTTGGTCGTACCACGCTGCGCTCTCCTTCTGTGTGGCAGGGGAACATTTTGCCACACATCAGTCGGGTCACCTAACTAGCGTGTATGCGGTTCGCTTCGGTGCCCTCACTCTCCCACAATTGACGCAGGGGTAGCACCTCGGTGCTACAATTATCCCTGCATCAATCGTCGCATACACGCGCGACGTTAGCCAAAATAATAATTGGACGCTATCTTTAAGAATTGTTAACATACACATATGTCCGACACTAACTACAACGGCACTATCATTCAAGAAAGCTTGGTCGATACCAAAGTGCTTGGGTTGTTAACAATTCTTAAAACTGATGTAGAGGCGGTAACTGAGCACCACAAAACTCCGTGGATAAAGCAGTGGACACTACACGTCGTCTCCATCCCAACCGATCAAGCTGATAATGTTGCGGAAACGCTCAGTCAGACCCTTGACCCCGATCACTCATGGTATGCAGATTTCAAAAACCATGACTTTCACTACATCATTTTCCGCAACAAGGTGTTCAAGGTAGACAGGTCTAAGCCCGAACAGTACCACGACGTTACCAAGTTTGGGATTACGCTCGGAATTCCTGATTATCAGCTTGATTTTTCGCCTCACATCAGTGAATGGCAAAGATAGCGTCCAATTATTACTTCTCCGTTCCTCGTTTCACTGCGGTACTCGACCCCGCTGCGCTTTCGTCACAGTCGCTAGGGGGCAAACATTTTAGCGCCTATTACTCAGGTCATCTAACTAGAGTGTATGCGGTTCGCTTCGGTGCACCCCGCCTGCATAAGCTATGTTGAAAGCATTGCGGGCAGGTCGCTCTCCCATATTGCTCGCACGGTCAAGAGTATAATCAAATTACCTAGGAGGGTAAAAATGAATCTCCAAAAACTGGAACTTGAAATCAAAAAAATTCATACTCGTAACGCGAAAGTTGAAGCTGACAAAGCGTGGGAAACAAGTAATTTTAGAAAGTTACTTATCGCCGTGTTGACCTATTTCATAGTCGTTTTGTTCTTCGTAGGTGCCGGTTTACCCAAACCTTTTATCAATGCGCTTGTTCCCACGCTAGGTTTCCTGCTCTCGACCCTGACAGTTCCAATTTTCAAGCAATATTGGATCGAGCATTTTTACCAGAAACAATAGAGGTCGATTTAAAGTACAATAAATCCTGTATGTTAAACATCGAATATCTGCGAACATTTAAAATTGGCGAATACGCCATCTTTGATCTCTCCATTTCTTTCCTTGGTGTTTATCTCCTCTCGCCACTGCTAACAAGATTTTTTAAAATATTTAAGCTTAGTATCCCCCTATCATCTTGGATGTATCTCACGCTCCCACTCAGCATCTTGGCCCATATCGCCACCGGCAAATATACTCCCATGACCAAATATTTCCTGGATCCATCTGGTCATTACTTTCTGAAAATATTTATCATAATCTTGCTCTTACTCGGCCTCAAACTTATCAAAATCATCAGATA
>JBAQEX010000059.1:0-2859 GCA_049286965.1 Microgenomates group bacterium
GTTCAGGAGTAAGCTGCAAACGGGTTTTGTAAAATTGTCAAAAGGTGAGAGGTGGGGATACAAAGTCAAAACCATGCTTAGACTGCCTGGCAAGGAAATTGTGGCGGAAGGGCAAAGCGAAACTTTACTATCGGCAATTGATGATGTTTATGCGAAAGCGTCGAGAGGAATTAAGCAATATCTAGAGAGAATGAAGGATAAAAAACATCGATAGGAGCATGGTTGATTTGGGTGAGATCAAGATGATACTTTAAGCCGCGGGATGATAAACACTGCGATGAGTAGGAAAACAAGAGAAGAAAGTAACATGGGGGTGTTGTGATTGAAATGAGAGAAAATCTCCCCGGCAATGACAGGGCCAAAAATACGACCGAGTGACCCACTAGACTGCAGGAGTCCCAGGGACTCCCCGTATTCTTCTTTGGGGATATTTTCGGTGGCGATGGCAGTCAGGGTAGGATTGGCCAGTGAATTGCCAAGAGGCATCAAAATGTTGCCGATGATAAAGAGGGGGATATAGCTGGTCATGGAGATAATACCAAAGCCCAGCGCGAGGATGAGCAAGCTAGTAATGAGCGTCTGGTACTCACCAAGCTTGGCAGTTAAAACTGAGAGTACTTTAACTTGGGTGATGATGGCCACAATGCCAATGAGAGCAAAGATATAACCTACCTGGGTTGGTCCCCAGTTAAATTTGGCTTGGACAAGGAGCGCATATGTCCCCTGCATACCAGAGAAACCCAGTGAAAGCAAAAAGAATGTGAGTAGGAGAGTGCTGATTGGAGGAGTCTTTAAGAGATGTTTGAGCTCCACGAAAGTCATGGCAGTTTTGGGAGATAATCTAGCCTTACTTACGTTGACTGTTTCTTTGAGGAATAAAACAGTGGCAAGTGATGAGAGGAGAGAAATAAAGGCAGCAAAATAGGCAGGAGCCGCAAATCCCCAATGAGAGAGATAGCCACCGATGGCTGGACCAAACATAAAACCAATGCCAAAGGCAGCCCCAAGGAGTCCCATGCCCTTGGCGCGAGTTTTTTTATCGGTGACATCGGCCATATAGGCCTGGGCGATGCTGATATTGCCACCAGTGATGCCATCGATGATACGCGACAAGAAAAGAAGGGGGAGGGAGCCGGCAAGGGCTAGGAGGACGTAACCTGCCATGCTGCCGAGCTGGGAGATAATCAAGAGTTTCTTGCGGCCGTAGCGATCTGAGAGGCGACCGAGGATGGGTCCGGCGATAAACTGAAAAAGTGAATACGAACCTGAGAGCAGCCCGATTACGACGGGGGTGGCGGCATATTTTTCAGCGATGTAGGGAAGTAGGGGGAGGATGATGCCAAAACCAAGCAGGTCGATAAAAACGACCAAAAAGATAGTCATCATTTGACGGTTATTTGCACCTTTCATAGAGTTAGCATTATACTGTTATCAATCCATGCTACAACAACTCTTTTATTATTCGAAAAAAATTCACATACTTTTGATGTGGTTTATGATTGTGCTGGGCGTGCCGATTGCAGTCACTGGTGTGTTGATAGAAGAGCCCGAGAAATGGTCCTTTATTTTTAGTCCCACCCAAATGTATACGATACGTTCTATACACGGGGAGTGGAGTGGTAAATTTGCACTTGTATTGGCTGCGATGATGATTACGGGATTCCTGATGTGGCTACTACCAAAGATTTTGAGTCAGAACGCAAAGAAAAAATAAGCTATCATGGAAGCATGAGTAAAGCAGATTGTTTGGCAAAGTTGGTTAATTCTCACGGCAAAATTACGATTGCGGCTCTAGACCACCGCGGATCACTAAAACAATCTCTGCACCCAGATAATCCAGACATTACGACCGACAAAGAAATCCTAAACTGGAAAAGAACCATGGTCCAGCTATATAGAGATGATGTGGCTGGGATCTTGATTGATCCGATATACGGCAAAGACATTATTGAGCCAAATGCCAAAAATGGTTGGATGATGTCGATGGAGGAGACGGGATATAGAGGAGATAAGTTGGCGAGAGTTACCACTATTTTGCCAGGTTGGAGCGTGGCTCAGGCAAAAGCGATGGGAGCTTGTAGCGTGAAACTACTTTTATATTATGATCCAGAGAACTTGGAGTTAGCAAAACAACAGAAGGAAGTAGCTACTAAACTAGCAAATGAGTGCAAGCAAGAAGATATTGTTTTTTTGCTCGAACCCCTAAGCTATAAAATTGAAACTAATAGAGTTGAGGAAGTATTGGCGATAGCCCGCGATTTGAAAGATATTGAGGCGGATATTTTTAAATTTGAATATCCAGGAACTAGAGAGGGGTGTGTCGAAATATCTAAAATCATAAGAAAACCGTGGGTGCTACTTTCGGCTGGTATGGAATATGGCAAATACAAAGAAGCATTAAAAATTGCGATGGAAAGTGGGGCAACAGGATTTGCGGTGGGACGGGCTGTGTGGCAAGAGTTTGGGGATTATCAAGGCAAGGCAAGGGAGAAATATTTTAAAGAAGTCGCGGGCCCCCGGATGAGGGAACTGGTGGAGATAGTAAACGGGGGGCAAAGTTCCGAATACTCGCCTATAACCTTTGTAGGTTCGGAACTATTGGGGATTAGAGCAATTAACCAAGCGGTAGTAAAAGGCAAGAGGGTGATTGTGCGGGTAGACTGGAACGTAACGCTTGGGAAAGCCTTGCGGATAGTAGATGACACCAGGATCGTGCGTACCATACCTACGATCAAGTGGCTGCTGGAACACGGTGCAAAACAGATAATACTCATGAGTCATCTAGGCAAGGCGGAAGAAAAGAAAAGTATAAAGCCGGTGGTCGAGTATGCAAGTGAGCTCATTGGGGAAGCCATTAGC
>JBAQEX010000060.1:0-5648 GCA_049286965.1 Microgenomates group bacterium
CGAAGCGGAGGCGGGTGGGCCCACTGGGATTCGAACCCAGGACACCCTACTTAAGAGGCAGGTGCTCTAACCAGCTGAGCTATAGGCCCTTGGCCTGCCTCGACGAAGCGAAGCACAGGCGGGTGCCGAGGAGAGGACTTGAACCTCCATGAATTACTTCACACGCACCTCAAGCGTGCGCGTCTACCATTTCGCCACCTCGGCTAACTGAGCAATTATACTACAGACTCTAGATTATCTTTACCCAAAGATCGTTCAGCTCGGCCTCATATCTATATTGTTTTGGGTACTTGGCAAACCCATTGCGTAGTAGCACCTTGGCAGACCCTATATTGCCTGGGCTCACATACGCATAGACCGCAATTTTACTTCCATTCTTATCCAATTTTGCAAAATCACGTTTCAATTTTTTTAAAGCCAGCGAAAGTCCCTCCACTATCACCCCAGATCGTAAGCTGTGCAGATGCAACTTGGTGGCATGATCTACCTTTTCCAGCAGTGCCTCTGGCCACCCCATACTCATCAATTTCTGATAACTAACTTGGTAAATCCGACTATGGTCAGCTCGTAGTCCCAATTCTTTCTGCACTCTGGTGGGGAGGGGGTAGCGCGAGTCCAGATAAAACCATATCCATCCAACCAAATGGTCCAATTTATCCACCACACTATACATCAGGTCATGGGATTCCTGTCTGGCATGATAATCTATTTTGGCTAGCGTTTGATCAATTTTTCCCAAATCTCTGATTTTGCCAAAATCAAACCCGTCCTGCCAGTACCCCTTTGCCTGCATGACCTCTGGGTGATAAAACATCAAATTCATGGCCAAAGTATCCCCTGGGTTACTGGGGTCAAAAGAGCGTAGTCGATAATCGGTCTTGAAACTCATTTGGGCATTTTAACACACACTTAGCCCTATAGTACCTAATTCAATATCTCCAGATACTCAATCTCATCAAAATTTTCATCATTTTTCTTTGCAGATACACTCGTCCCCGTTTGATCCACGAGTCCTATGCACACTGCCCCCAAATCCTTGTTTACATACGCTTCTTTGAGGTCATATAAAATAGTTTTTTGGATCAATTTATGGACCTGTAATATATCATCGGGATTGAGCGTGTTTAAAGCCACTTCACTAAACATCGTAGCGTGCTTATCTAAGGTTTTATAGCGATTTACAAAGTAGCGATATCCTCCTCGCCAAATCTGGCGCGGAGGAGTAGCCCATTTCATTTGTGGGTAATCAGGGTCTATCAAGTTAGTTTGGCGCAGATAATCGCCTGGGTTAGACCCAAGCATCTCCACTCTCGCCTCGCTACGCGCAAGCGTCAGTTTGTAGCCATCTATCGACATACCCACTTTTCTCACCACATTGATCGCGTAGCCGTCCACTAGTTCACCCAGCGACTCAATTAGCTCAATGATTTTGACAGGATCAGCCTCCTCAGGGCTCATCCTCCAGATCATCCACGACACCATATTGGCTAAAATGGGTCGCTCTACCTGGTTTATTCCTACTTCACTCACAAACAAAGTATCCACCGCCGTGATCAAGTCCCGTTTAAAGCCGTAAAGTCCACACCCCGGCATAAGATTGTTATAAACCAGCGAGCAAGATCGCGCGCCCCTGTCATCAAAAGCGATCGTGTGGGGTGTAGTCATATGCAACTCGATATGGGTAGCGTCCACAAACTCCTCCTCCGTATGCAACAGCACGACTCCACTACCATATCTACCAATAAATGTCTGGCAGCCAGAGAGATTATCAGCTAGCAACCACATTGCTTGCTCGGGAGTGATGGCAGCTCCCTCTGACCACGCTGTCAAACAATCGCGAAATTCAAGACATACATTTTTAGTTTGGATATACGCCCAACTTTTCTCCGCCACGGCCCTACGGATCACCGTCATTTTAGCCCGTTTTTTGGCAAGCATTTGGACCGATTCGCGGATACTTTTACCAAATAATTCTCCCGCGTCGCGATATTGCTCATTTAGTGTCTTTCCCTTTGCCTGGTATATATTTTGCATAACTTCATTATATTGCATTTATTTTTATATCCTGTATAAAAATACTTTGTGGTAACAAATATAGTCAACTCACCAAACACCCGTTCACTGATCGCCAAAGCCAATAGGGCAGGTGGCAAACTCCCCCGCAAAATCGCAATTTTATATACCGATGCCAAACGTGAATATTGCTCAACCGACGAAGAATTCCAAACTATCGATGGCTCCTACGAAGAAGCTTTACTTTTTGACCCATATTTCGTCAAGCTGGGTGTCAAAACAGTCTATATCAAAGCCGATGCCCACATGACCGAGCGGTTAAAAAAAGAAAAACCCGACATGGCGCTCAACTTGGTTACGACCGTCAAAGGATACGACTATCTGGGCGCCACCGTCCCCGCAGCCCTCGAACTGCTCGAAATTCCCTACACCGGGACCAACATCCTCGGTTTCTCCCTCGGCTGCAACAAGTACCTCATGCACGCGCTTCTTTCTCAGCACGGCATCCCCGTACCCCGTTTCCAGCTCATGTCTACCAAAACTACCCCACTCGACCCCACCCTCCGCTTCCCCTTGATATTAAAATTGAACGAAGAGCACAGCAACATCGAGATCAAACAGGAGAGCGTCGTGGAAAACGAAGAGCAACTGCGCAAACGCCTCCGCTACCTCCTGCGGACCTACCAACAAGATGTCTTGGTTTCGGAGTTTATCGACGGTCGTGAGTTTGCCGCCTTTCTCTTCCAGTCGTACAACCAAAAAGTATATACAGTCGAGCGCGTCATCAATCTGCCTGGCAACCCCAAACATCAGTTCATGGACTACAATCTCGTCTGGAACGTGAGCGTGGCTGAATATGACGCTATTTTAAAAAAGGTCAAATATCACGATCCCATCCTCGATGCCTTTATCAAAAAAGCTTTTAAAGTGATGCGGATGGATGACTACGGCAAATTTGATATCCGCATGGACGTGAAGGGCAATTATTACATCATCGACGCCAACGCCAACTGTCACTTTGCCCCGCCCGAGTCATTCTGTGACTGCGAGATTTCGCACGTTTTGCCCATGTATGGTGTACCATTTAAAATGTTGCTAAAAAGATTATTACAAAATACCATGCGTGAATGGGGATATTGATATGATTACAGACGAGCCTGGCGGTAAACCTACCGAGCCTTTGTGTTTGCCCAAACGAGTCGCCATTTTATATTCCGACGTTAAGCGCGAGTATTTCACCACAGAAGAGTCTTATCTCACCGAAGAGGGGGCCGACCTCTACGCCGGCGAGGTCGCCAAATATGTGGAAAAGATGGGGATTGAAGTCACAACCATACCTGGGGACGACCACATGGCCGCAAATCTCGTCAAATTCAATCCCGACATGGCGATCAATTTGATCGACTCGGTCAGGGGCCAAAGCACCCTTGGCTCCTCCGTCCCCGGGGTCCTTGAGATCCTCCACATTCCCTATACGGGAGCTGGCACGCTAGGGTGGGCCCTAGGCACCAACAAATTCCTCATGTATCAGCTCATGCAAACCTCGGGCATCCCCGTGCCTACCCACCAGATTGTCTCTAGCTCGACCGACATGATCGATCCTGGTATGCGCTACCCCTTGTTCCCCAAGCTCAACTACGAACACTCGAGCATTGGGGTCGCCACCGACAGTATTTGTAAAAATGAGCGTGAGCTCCGCGCTAAACTCAAAGATTTGATTACTACTTACAAGCAACCAGTCCTAATCGACGAATTTATCGCCGGGATCGAAGTCACGGCCTCGGTGCTCGACGGCATGAATACCAAAGTCTACGCCGTCCAGCGCAAAGTAGGAGAGGGGATAGAGGATGTGGTGACCTTTGACAAGAAATGGAAAGACTATCTCGATATGACCTACACCAAATACGAAGATCAGGTGCTCAAAGATTACGTTAAACAAGCTTTCAACGTCCTCAAGATGTCCGACTATGCCCGTATTGATATCCGTATCGATGCAGCAGGGCGGTATTATTTCATCGATCCCAATGCCAATCCTTTCTTTGGCCCCCCCAAAGAAACCCACGCCACCTACAGCATGATCCTCGATATGTACGGGGTTAGTTTTGAAGAGACTCTCAAGCGGATGTTTCTCAATACACTCCAAGACGCGCGCATCGATCAAAACGGCTGGCATTAATTCCACGGTAATCTGTAGTAAAATATGCTCACAACATTCTGCGGGATCGTCTAATGGTAGGACTCGGGACTTTGAATCCCGCTATCTAGGTTCGAACCCTAGTCCCGCAACCCAGGATATCAAGCAAAAAGAGGCGTCCAAAATGGACGCTTTTTTGTATCTCTTTTTGCACCAGCCTGGTGGGGGCGGTGGATCGCAAAGCGAGACATAATGCCCCCAACCTACTACAATTATCCCCAAATGTGGGGATGGTGTCCAGATGGTGCGTGGACATCACGCATAATATCTGGGCATAATATCCCCAAATGCATTATCTCTACATACTGCAATCAGATAAAGATCATGATTTCTATACTGGAACGACCTCGGATTTAAAAAGAAGATTTAAAGAACATAATTCTGGCAAAAACTTTTCGACGGCGCCAAGACGACCATTCAGACTTATCTATTACGAAGCCTATTTGCTCAAATCAGACGCCGAAGCTAGAGAAAAGTATCTTAAAACTAGCATGGGTAGAAGAGTAATACGTAAGCAACTTGCCAACTTTTTAACTTACCCTGATAGGGATGGTGACCCAGACGGTACATAGAATATGTATTATCTCTGGGCATAATATCCCCAAAGCACAAATCTCTTTTCGAACCTGATAAATTTCAACTTACAACTCTTTTTTACGAAGATGTTGTCGTTCTACAGTCTCAAAAATCGTTACTTCATGAAATTTTACTTCAGGAATATCAGTTATCTTAAGATGTGGATATTGTTCTCTTGTCATAGTTGAGGTGTCCCATTTCACAGTTCTTGGTTGGTTCGCCATAAAAGTACCAAAACCCATAGGTATGACAAATTCTATGTGATTAATAGCTGAGGGAGTTGGATGTCCCTCTGCGGGTTCAATTAACTCAACTCCTTCGATAAAAATTTGCCCATGGTGGAGAGGCTTCTTAAGACGGACTATACCTACTCGTCTAGGTCCTACAAGATCTTCTGCAACTAGCTCGCCTAGTTTCAATAGATCAGGTTTCAGAGTGTCATATTCAACAGATGATTCAGTCGTCCGTGCAATGTGATCTGCCACTAATCCAGAAACAGAGATGCCTTGCGAAGCAAGTTTCTCTAGCGTTTCATCAATAAATGTCTCGTAACCATCGAACATAGAACATATTATCTATTGAATTAAGACAAGTTGCAAATAGTTACTACTAAAATAAGTTCCAACAAGATCAAGTAGGGTCAACATACAAAGTAATCTGGGATACCTAGTCCCGCAACTTGACTAGATCAAAATAGAACAAAATCGCTCAGAAAAATCTATAAATTAAAAATCTCATATCTTTTAATGTAGAGCCTACTGCCGAAGCACCTTAATCCAGTGCTTTTCTGGATCACCTAAGTCCTTGACACGCCGCTCTCCTAAATAGTATTCAAGATCATGACGAGAATTACTGTATCCAAGCC
>JBAQEX010000061.1:0-3883 GCA_049286965.1 Microgenomates group bacterium
ATGTCTCTGTTGTTCTACAAGACACTGAGCTTTTTGATATGAGTCTCCGGCAGAATATCGAGATAGCTAGGCCATCGTCTCGCAAAATTGACCCTTCAGTTCTAGACTCCGCCATTCGAGATTCTCATCTTTTGCCGGTGGTACAGGATTTACCAGATGGTGTAGGGACTTTAATTGGTGAGAAAGGATTCAAACTCTCAGGAGGTCAGCGCCAGCGTCTAGGCATTGCCCGTGCTCTTTATCGCCAGCCCGATATCCTCTTGCTTGACGAAGCCACTTCTCACCTAGACGCTCACTCCGAAAAGGAAATCCAAAAAGCACTCGAAGAAAACATCGGCAAGTTCACAACCATTGTCATCGCTCATCGCCTCTCTACAATAAAGTCTATGGATAAAATAGTCGTCCTCGAACACGGCGAGATCGTCGAAACTGGCAGTTTCAACGATCTTCTCACGCGTGGCCAGCAGTTTGCCGCTATGTGGAAAGAGCAAAAGATTTAGAATAACCTTATGATCTTACTCCCCGATGAACAACTAGACATTATCAACGATCAAAACGAAGTGGTGGGGACTATTGGCAAATCGATCGCTCACAAAGATGGTATCCTCCATCGCATTGTCATCGGCGAACTAGTCAATTCCAAAGGGGAATATTGCTTCGTCAAACAGGCCAGCGACCGACAGGACCCCGGCCAATTTGTCTCTCCCATCGGTGGCCATGTGGGGGCAGGGGAGTCAGGCGATGACGCGCTCATCCGCGAGTGTCAGGAAGAATGTGGTTTCACCCCCGACAACTTTGATCTTATAGGGAAGACCCTCTATAGCCGCGAGGTCATCGGTCGCAAAGAAAATCACTTATTCTTGGTATATGTCATCCGCGCTGATCAAGACCTCACCCTAAACCACGAATCAGTCGAATATAAATGGTTTTCAGTTGCCGATATTCAAAGAATTCTTCAAACTAATCCGAATTATTTTGGTGCCGCCTGGCACCACGTCTTCAAAAATATCTTCCCGACAGTGTATTCAGTTTAACTATAAACAGTTTCCAAAAAGTCCTAGAATTGTACAGTGAGGAGATTGACAAATATTTTTAATATGATAAATTTGTCATACATTAACAAATGAATATTGATACAGACATAAGAGTATCTAGAGAGCTAAGCAAGTTAAGTAAGGCAGATAGATCAAAAATATCAGAATATATCGACCTGTTTAGGATATATGGGTTTGGCCTCAGTCAACAATATTTAAAGAAAGTTGATAAACATGTCTGGGAGTTACGACCCGATAGGTGGAGATTATTTGTTCTTTTGGTCTCACCAAACTGTATCATCATTCACTTAATGCTCAAACAGTCACAAAAGATGACCAAAAAGACAAAACAAATAATTAAACAACGATCGAAGGAATACGGACTATGAAGCAAATAAAAAGACCCCAAACAATTCCATTTGAAGATTTAAAGGCAGAATGGCTCAAAGACCCAGAATTTCGCAAAGAATACGAAGCTCTCCAACCCGAATACCAATTAGCCTGTCAGATGATGGATGCGCGGATTGCCAAAAAGATGAGTCAAAAAGAACTCGCCAAACTCGCAGGTACTGGACAAGCTGTCATCTCTCGTCTCGAAGGGATGAATGCCAAGCCTAGTTTTTCGCTAGTCCAAAAGATCGCCACCGCCCTCAAAACCAATCTCACATTCACATTCACTGCTAATTAGACGGTAGGCCACTCCGCCACAATCAACATCCCGTCCTCAGGATTGATCTCTTTCCAAATCGCCTCTGTCACAAATGGCATGAAAGGGTGGAGGAGTTTGAGCCCTGTCAGTAGAACTTCTCGCAAT
Organism: Microgenomates group bacterium; assembly: GCA_049286965.1. Taxonomy (GTDB): domain Bacteria; phylum Patescibacteriota; class Microgenomatia; order UBA1400; family UBA12108; genus CAJAUT01. The sequence goes on from JBAQEX010000061.1 coordinate 1,849, forward strand.
ACCGATAATGCCACTTCTTTGTCCTCCCGACCTTTTATTTGCTCAATATACACATCGGCGACTGTGTGCCACATAAATTCATAGATCGTGTCCGCAGCCTCTGCAAAGCGGAACTTCTCGAGCGATGTCGTCACTTTTTTAACTGCCCCATTTAGCTCTTTGATTATTTCTTTGTCTTGTTCATTCTTCAATGATTTAATGGTTAATTGGTTTAATGGTGTAATGTTTTTTTCCTCACTCATCATTAAATAAAATCTCGCCATATTCCAAATCTTGTTCCCAAAGTTCCGCATCGCCCGCACCTTGTCTTCCGATAGCGGCACCTTGCCGCCCTCACCGTTACCAAACAGTAGAGACATCCGGAAAGCATCGGCCCCGTACTTATCTACTAGATCAATTGGGTTGATCACATTTCCCTTACTCTTACTCATTTTCTGGCCTTTGGCATCCGTTATCGTTGACCACAAATACACATTTTTAAAAGGAGTCTTACCTCTCACATAAAGTCCAAACATCATCATCCGCGATACCCAAAACTTGAGAATATCAGACATTGTTGCCATAGTATCGGATGGATATCTCATTGAGTACTCATTCTCTTTGAGAGTCACGAGTGGCCACTGGCCACTAGAGAACCAGGTATCAAACGTATCTGTCTCTTGGATCCAGTTACCATCCTTTGGCTCTTCCACACTTACTTTATGCTCGACTTTATTTTCTCCTTCATATAATGGGACAATCAGCTGTTGCAACCCCTGCTTTATCTCTTCCATAGACAACTTGACTTGATCTCCTCCACGCAGGGGGGAAGCTCCGTTCAAAAGTTGTCGAATTGGTCCGTGGAATTGTTGACCAGCCACAATTACATTTGCAGATATTCTCCCTTCGTTTCCATCGACCCTATACCAAACCGGGATTCTAATTCCCCATGCAATTTGGCGACTAATAGGCCAGTCATGCATGATATCCATCCAATCTAAAATTTGCTTCTCATACTTCTTAGGGAAAAACTTCGTTTCTTTTGTCTTTACTGCTTTAATCACTGCCGGCTTGAGTGACTCTACTTTTACAAACCAGTTAGGCATCACAGTTGGCTCCAAATCACGTCCGCACTTGTAGCACACAGTCACCGCGTGTACATAGTGATCATCAGTTGGCCGTGCCAAGAGTCCGGCTTTTTCTAAATCTTCTGCAATCTTGACTCTCGCAGTCTTTACACTCATGCCGGCATACGGTCCAGCTATGGGCGTTAGCTTCCCGCGGAGGTCAATAACTTTTTTCATTTCCAGGTTATGGCGTTTACCCATCTCAAAATCATTGGGGTCATGAGCTGGGGTTACTTTAACAACCCCGGTCCCAAACTCCATATCCACGACATCGTCTGCAATTACTCTCACTTTAAATTTACCAAGCAGTCCCTCGACTTCAATTTCTTTTCCAATCCACTGTTTATATCGTTTATCTTTGGGATGCACTGCGACCGCCGTATCTCCAAATTTTGTCTCAGGTCGCACTGTCGCCAGAGTAAACGGTCCATATTTCAAGTAATAAAGAGGGTCTTCTCGCTCGACATGTTTTACCTCGAGTTCCGCCAGGCTTGTTCCACAATGTGTACAGTAGTTGACCATATATTCGCTTCGATAAACCAGGCCCTCAGACTCCATTTTCTTAAAAGTTGTCAGCACAGTAGTAAGAACTTGTGGATCGAGTGTAAATACCGATCTGCCCCAATCGGCCGAAAATCCGAGACGTCTAAATTGCTCAAATATAAGTCCAGAATTATCTTCTACAAACTTGGCAATATTGTCATAAAGCGTCTTACGGTCAAAGTCGAGGCGAGATTTGCCCTCTTTGGCCAGATGTTTTTCGTACACAAACTGTGTCTCAAACCCCGCATGGTCTCGCCCCGGGATCCACTGAGCGCCGTATCCTTGCATCCGCTTCCACCGGATCAGGATATCGTCGATCGTATACATCCCATGACCCGCGTGTAGACTAGCATTCGCATTTGGTGGTGGCATCAGGATCGTAAAGG
>JBAQEX010000062.1:0-3710 GCA_049286965.1 Microgenomates group bacterium
CTCCAAGATGTCGCCCAAGCCACACTCTCGGCCGAACTAGTCTCCCTCAAAAAACTCAAAATCAGCAACGGAGCTGGACTCATCACCAATCCTGGGACCGGGGAAATCCTGTCTATGATCGGCTCAAAAGATTATTTTTCTAAAGATATCGACGGCAAAGTCAACGTGACCACTCGACTGCGTCAACCGGGATCATCCATCAAACCGCTCAATTATGCTCTGGGGTTAGAAACCAAAGTTATCACCCCCTCGACTATGCTCTTAGATACGCCCATTTGTTTTGACATGGTGAACCAACCAGATTACTGTCCCAAAAACTATGACAATACTTTCCGCGGGCTCACTCAAATCCGTTTTGCTCTAGGCAACTCTTTAAATATCCCAGCCGTCAAAGTGCTTGCCCTAAATTCGCTCGAAGGCTTTATTAGCTTTGCGCGGAAAATGGGCATTACTACCTGGAGCGACCCCTCTCAATATGGTCTCTCGATCACTTTGGGTGGAGGTGAAGTCATGATGACTGATATGGCGACCTCTTTTGGGGTATTTGCCAACCAGGGCATCAAAGTCCCCCTTCATGCCATCCTCAAAGTTGAAGACAATATGGGCAATGTTCTCGAAGAATATAATCAGGGTGATGGTAAGCGCAACGGAGATAAAGTACTTTCTGAAGAAACCGCCTTCCTCATTTCCCACATTCTATCCGACAACAACGCGCGTTCTGCCGCTTTTGGGACCAATTCTGTTTTAAATGTCCCTGGTAAGACTGTCTCCGTCAAAACTGGTACTACCAACAACCTCAGGGACAACTGGACCATCGGCTATACTCAGAACCTGCTTGTTGTGACCTGGGTCGGCAACAATGATAACTCTCCCATGAGTTATGTAGCCTCTGGTGTCACGGGCGCCTCCCCCATTTGGCAAAAAATCATGAAGTTTGCCCTCCGCGATATCAAAACTCCGGGTCCAGAAAAACCCGAGAGTATTGAAGGCGCTAGTGTTTGTACAAACTCTGGGACTCTCCCTACTCCAGAGTCTCCTTGCGATACCCGCTACGAATACTTTATTAAAGATACAATTCCAACCGTAAGTGGCATTAGTAAACGCGAACTATTTGTCAATAAAACCACCCATCACCCACCAAATAATGAAAGCGAGTTTGCCGACGTGGAGCCGCGTGAGCAAACAGTCGCCAGCGATTCCTTTGTCAAGGACTACTGTATCGACTGTGAGGCCTATCCCGAAGGCTACCAAGAGCCACCAATCACCATTCCCGCGCAATGAAAAAATTATTTACCATCTTGGGAGTTTTCCTCCTCATTTTTGCGCTCTACGCCACCTATTTTGCGCCAACTATGGCTCCCATTTCTCCTCTTGGATCAACTGCCATTCCTGCCAGTGGTCCCAAAAATGACCAATATGTCGTATTTGGCTTTGCTCCCTACTGGAATCTCAAAAAATTATCAGGTGAATCTCTGACTTCCATCACTCACTTTGCTTATTTTCACCTGCTCATAAATGGCGACGGCACTACCTACTCCAAAATAAATCGCCGTGAAGAAGAGCCTGGATTTACCAATTACAAAAGACTCCTCGCCGGCAGTATAAATCGCGGATCAAAACCCCTCATTATTACAGTCATGCCCGAAAGCCAAACGGCTCTTTCTAGCTCAATTGCATCATCAGGTGCTCGCAGTAAAACAATCGGCAATCTCCAAAAGATCATTTCAGAAAGTGGTGCCACCGGTTTAAACATTGACTACGAGCCCCTTGGAGACACGTCAGAGTCCACTAAAAACAACTTTACCCTCTTTATCAAAGAGTTGAGATCGCGTCTCTCAGATACTCAGTTATCGATCTCAATCTATGCCTCATCCCCCACAAATCCAAGGATTTGGGATCTCAAAGAACTCTCCCGTTATATCAATTATTTTGTGGTAATGACCTATGACTATACTATGCCATCATCAAATTCAGCAGGTCCAAACTCTCCTCTTCGCGGATCAGGCGATATGCTCGAACACGACATTATCAAAAATATCTCAGCGCTAACCCAGCTTGTCCCCAGTCGGCAAATCTTGCTGGGAATCCCCTTCTATGGCTATGAGTGGAAGACCGTCGACTCAAGCAAATATTCGCCAGTTGAAGCCAGAGGGTCCGTGGCATCTCTCGAACGGATAGAACAGATGTTAAACGACAAAACTCTTGACCTTGTTTGGGACCGCAATACCCTCACTCCTTACGGGATCGCTAGCGCGAGCGGACAAATCTCCCAAATTTACTTTGAAAACTCGGTGTCGATTAAACTCAAACTAGAATTTGTAAAATCGGCAAACCTTGGAGGTATCGCTATCTGGGCACTAGGCTATGAAGGACCAAACAGTTGGGTTTGGCCGCTCATCAACGATACTCTAAACAAATAATCATCTTCTACTCCTTGCCCCCTTTGAGTGTTTACCTTTACAATAGTATTAATGTCAAAGTATGCCAAAAAATCTCCAGTATTTATCATTCAAATTTTAGAATTACTTGGTAAACCAGCATTTTTACTGTTCACAATCATTGTTATATCATTTGCTTCGATCTTCCACCTGCTCAAAAATATTGTACAAAAAGTATTTTCCCTTCGTCTTCCGAAAATTAAATTTAGAATATTTAGTCGAACCAAAGTACAATTTAGTGCAAAACCAAGTCAAGTATTATTGGTATTGATACCTTTTTTATTGGCTATTGGCTTTTACTACTACATTCTCAAAGACCTCCCCTCTGTCTCTACTCTCAAATCCACCACTCCCTCCCTCACCACCAAGATTTTCGACCGCAATGGTGAACTCTTATACGAAATCTATAAAGATGAGAATCGGTCCCTCATCAAGCTAAGCGAGCTTCCTCAATACGTAATAGATGCCACTCTGGCTGCCGAAGACAAAAACTTTTATCACCATTTTGGCATTGATCCAATTGGCATTTTCCGGGCAATCTATAACAATTTAGCTAATCAGACAATGCAGGGCGGATCGACCATCACTCAGCAGCTTATCAAAAATACTCTCCTCACTCCAGAAAAAACCTTTATCAGAAAAGTCAAAGAACTAATCCTAGCCATAGAAACAGAGCTAATCTATTCTAAAGACGATATTTTGGAGATGTATTTAAACCAAGTAGGTTATGGTGGGACAGCCTATGGGATCGAACAGGCAAGTTATCAATATTTTGGCAAATCGGCCCGCAATCTTACTCTTACAGAAAGCGCCATGCTTGCAGGATTGCCCATTTCTCCCACCGTTTTATCCCCCTATGGGACCAACCCCTTTCTAGGCAAAATCAGACAACAACAAGTCCTAGAAAGCATGGTAGCTGCAAACATGATATCTGAAAACGACAAACTCTCTTCCCTCGCACATCCCCTCATCTTTACTCCCCAAGCTATGAGTATTCGCGCACCTCACTTTGTCATGTACATTAAAGATTTGCTTGTCAATAAATATGGTGAGGCAATGGTAAATCGTGGAGGATTGTCAGTCACCACAACCCTCGATCTCAAATATCAAGATATCCTCCAAAAAGAAATCAATACTGAGTTGGCTAAACTAACAAAATTACATGTCCAAAATGCTGCCGGACTAATCGTAAACCCAAAAACCGGGGAGATTCTCGCGATGGTCGGTTCTCATGATTTTTACGATGTAAAAAATGACGGACAAGTAAACGTT
>JBAQEX010000063.1:0-3208 GCA_049286965.1 Microgenomates group bacterium
CCTCACCCAAACCATCTCCTGTAATATCCCCAAGTCCTAGCCCAGAGGGGGAAGTGGCGGGGGTTGCAGACATTGATCTCTCTAGCTTTGGCGCTTCTCCAGGCAGTTCTCCCGACCTGCAAGGACAGTCCTCGCAGGGGCTAGCACTCAATCATTCTCGGCTCAGGACAGTGCTGATGATCGGTACTGGTCTCATCATTTTGTCGCTTGCAGGATTCTTTGGTTACCGCCGCTACCTGAGATTAAAAGGGTCTGACCTTAAAGGGTGAGCCCAACCGCGAGACATGCCATGCGCGGAAGGTCAGACCCTAATGTATACTCAGGATATGCGAAAAGTATTCCTTTGGTTTCTCACTTTGTTATGGGCAGGTCTTACACTGTATCTAACCACCATCCCCAATTTTAGCCCCTCTCCAGACTCAACCCTCAGTTGGATCCTCTCAAACGGCGGCCACTTTTTCTTTTTTGGTACCCTTGCTATTCTGTTTAAACTAGACAAGATAACAAATATCAATTCAGTCTTGCTCACGAGTATTTACGGCATCGTCATCGAATATATCCAGTTAAATGTGCCAGGTCGTAGCTTCAATTTTGCCGACTGGTTGCTCGATACCCTCGGCGCGATCATTTTTATTGGTATAATAACCAAGTATGAAAATTCTCATCACGGGCGGCGCAGGCTATATTGGGGCGATCACAGCTAAATATCTCGTGGCAGAGGGGCATGAGGTTTTGGTCTACGATCATTTCGCGACCCACTCTCCCACCAAGCTCGGTAGCACGCCCTACGTCAAGGGCGGCATCCTCGATCCACGCACTCTTGAGAAGACTTTATCTAGCTTTCATCCCGATATTGTCATGCACTTTGCCGCCTATATCCAGATGGGGGAGAGCGTAGCCAATCCCCGTAAATATTATGACAACAACTTTATCGGGACCCTCAGCTTAGTTGAGTCTATGATCAAAACTGGCTGCCACAAACTAGTCTTTGCCTCAACCGCCGGAGTTTATGGCAATCCAGTACAAATCCCAATTCCTGAGGATCATAAAAAAGAACCCGAAAACCCTTACGGTGAAACCAAGTTGGCTGCCGAGCGGCTGCTCAAATGGTACGACAAAGCGTACGGGTTTAAATCGATCTCGATCCGTTTCTTCAATGCCGCCGGCGCCACGGATGAACTGGGTGAGGATCACCACGACGAATCCCACATCATCCCCAATATTATCAATGCTCAATTGTCTGGTAAAGAATTTACACTCTTTGGCAACGACTACCCGACCCCTGATGGTACGTGCGTCCGCGACTACATCCACGTGCTCGATCTCGCCGAGGCATTTCGTCTTGCAGCCCAAAAACTAATGGACGGGGGAGATACAACTGCCTACAACGCTGGCACCGGCCATGGATATAGCAATCTCGAGATCATCAAAATGGTCGAAACCGTTTCAGGCAATCCTGTCAAAATCAAATTCGAGCCTCGCCGCCCCGGCGACGCCAATGAACTTGTCGCCGACGTGTCCCATATTAAATCAGAACTCTCTTGGTCTCCCTCCCACTCCGACCTAGAAAGCATCATCAAATCCGCCTATTTATATCACTCTAAAAAGTGATATATTAGACCTATGGACCAAACATTCAACCATACGCAAATCAAACAAATTAAACTCGCCATGAAGCAAGTACTCGTTGATGAGCTTGGTGAAAATTATCAAGGTCGTTTGGATCGTATTGAAAATAAAGTTGACGCTGCCTGCAAAATAGGTTTCGACAATCGCCAGGAGTTGGCTATTACAGAGTCCAATTTTGCACAAGTCTAGACACTCTGCAAATATTCTCTTTCAATCTATGTTCTCAAGTCTGTACTATGTACTCCCCTCATTGTTGGCGATCCATAAACGAGCGTAGTTCCACTAGCAAAAGCATTCTCTAGTATTATATTTGTAGAAGTATTAAGTTCTCCAACATATCTAAAATGAGCGCCCAGCCCAATTTCAAGTAATCTATATAAATCACTTGACGGTTTTCCATCTTCTCCTTCGACTATTTGCCATGGGATCTGACATACGATATCTACTGCCGATGAACCAGCCACTTTTGTCAATCGACTACTAATTGGCTCTACTGTCTGTCCCTGTCTTGTAATCATAACTTCTTCATCACTCGACAATAAAGCAATTACCAATCCCCCAACAGCTATTTGTCTTGCTTCCTCAAATACTCGTTGATGATTACCGTGGAAGTCAAACACACCATATGTGGTCACAACTCTCACTCCATTTTTCCTAGCATCAGCTATCGCAGTCTGGACTTTATTCAGACTTAATAGTTTATTTTCAGGAGCAGTATTATTGTAAGTTGGTAAAAATAGAGATCTATTTAGTTGTGTCAAAAAGGATGGGTGCAACCTTTGCGCATAATCACCCTCTGTCACAATTTCCCATATTTTCTTGTATTCTTTAGCGTCCAATAATCCAAAAACATTCAGCAAATATTCCAAAGTCTCATCATCAGGGACAGTTTGCTTAAATTTTTTATCATAAACTACTGACTGTAAAGATTTTACAAGTGGCAATGTTTGTTCGCGTCGAATCTCCATCAATCTATCTAGCGATACCATTGGTGGGAGTACTTGTCTAAAATCTTTTATAGCCCTATCTAGTGACATACCATACGGAGCCAAAATTGCTTCTAAATCCCTTTGTTTAGCTTTGACACGTCCAACTAGTCGATCATTCCACAACTCGTGTAAATCTGGATAAAGCTCAGCATGCATCATGCTACCAACCTTGGGGCAGGAAAATTATGAATCTCAGGGTATTATACACAGTTACTAGTTGCACCCGGGTTGTTTTCTGTTACAATACCTTTTACATCTGTGAATACACTCTTGCTTGTCTAGGGTAAAGATTAATTTCTCCCTCGGCGAGTTTTTTTGTGGGCGCAAACCTGTCTCGACGATAGGCGGATGTAACTCTAAAAGAACTTTAACAATTGAATAACTACACATCTAAATACAATTCAAAGAGATGGTAGTACCGTTTTTAACTTTGAGTAACAGTGAGGACTAATAATCCTCACGATAAATCTTTTGGATTTAACTCTTTTTGAGAGTTTGATCCTGGCTCAGGATGAACGCTGGCGGCGTGCCTTAAGCATGCAAGTCGAACGATTTCAGTAGCAATATTGTTTTAGTGGCAGACGGGTGAG